>JBBSIK010000123.1:0-7591 GCA_038232115.1 Chloroflexia bacterium | reverse complement strand
TTTGCCGCTGTGTTGGCGCTGCTCAACACCTTTATCCGGCCCATACTCGCCTTCCTCTCCATCCCGATCACCTGTCTCACCGCAGGTCTGTTCGGCATCGTCCTGAACGCCATTATGTTCTCCCTTGCTGCCTATATCGTCCAGAAGGTGGGAGGAGATTTCTACGTGGCTGACTTCTGGGCCGCCCTGATCGGCGCTATCGCGGTGAGCGTGGTGAGCGTGGTGGTTAACCTAGTAACAGCCCCCATACGCTAGCCACAGAGCTGGAAGCTCGTGCATCGTAGGGTGCGCTATAAGCCCTTCCCAATAATTGTTAATGGCGTGCCAGGACAACGCTCCGTATCATCCATCACCCATCACCAAGAATAGTAACCGTCAATGTACAGGGCAGCAAGAGATGCTTCTCGATCATATAGTTATCCTTGTAGACAACCTCAACCTGGCAAACCAGGACTACACCGATCTAGGCTTTGCCGTGGTTGCGGGAGGCGAGCACACGGATGGTGTCACACAGAACGCCCTCATAGCTCTTGAGGATGGCTCCTATATAGAGCTGCTTAACTTCCTTATGCCCCCACCCGAAGACCACCTGTTCGCACGCGGCGCACACTCAGCCGAAGGCGTAATCGCCTATGCCCTGCTGCCCGATAATATCTCAGCCGATATAGACAGGGCGCGACGACGGGGCCTCCATATCCAGGGGCCGCTCGATGGCGGACGCACCCGCCCTGATGGCGTGGAGCTTTTGTGGCAGATAGGCCGCACCGCCGAACCAGCATTGCCGTTCCTATGCGCTGACGCAACCCCACGTGATATGCGGGTGCCATACGGTCCAGCGCGGCGTCACCCCAACGGCGTTATGGGCATCTCAGATGTGAGAGTGCTGGTGGAGAATCTCGCCTCGAGCGCGGCACTCTACAGGACGCTTCTTGGTGAAGATGTCCAGATGGCCGAAACTAATAACACCGAGCAATTCAACCTCGGCGTTGCTACCATCACACTCAATGAGCCACGAACAGATGCGGAACGTCACCATATTGGGCAACACGGCCCCGGCGCATACGCGCTCACCATGCGCTCTCCGCACACCTATGTGACGCGCTTCGACACTGGCAAGACACACGGAGTTGAGATAAGGGTGGAGCATGGCGCGTGACGGCGTAAATCCCGCACGAAACTGTCATCCACAACACACTTCTAGGACGTATTTTCAAAGTAGAAGTGGCTACGAAGCAAGCTCGGACCTTATCATTCTGAACGCGCTGAAGAATCGCATGGCTGGTTAAGCAACCTGCAATCAGGCATGTCGGGTCGTAATACCAGGTATCAAACAGGAGAATCTTAAGCCAAACCCTGACTAGCGCCTGTTCATCTTCATTCAGCTGGAGTCGGTGTAGGCTGTACGGGAAGCGTCACCGGCTGTCCACCACCAGGCTCCCCACCTGAGTACTTCCTCTGGAACTGAAAGGTTCCCAGTTGAGAGAGAAGTACATCGTAGGGCGTGGCGTTTTCCGGGTGCTTCTCGAACACCGCGCGCTCGAAGTATTGTACTGTGTACGGTTTGCCATTAAGGTCCGATACCTCTGTGAACTCATTACTGAGCGGCAAGCCCTGCTGAATGAGGCCACCGTTGTCTCGCCAGTATTCGAGGAACCGCCCGCAAACACTCTTTCCGGTCTCCTTAAAAGTCTGGCATCCACCCTGCGCGAAGCTCGGCATGTGAGGAAAAGGCTGTAGCACGGCCCCTAGAACAATGCCCACGAGCAAAATAACCACATTCGATATGATTTTTTTGGACATCTCTTTCCTCCTGAAATAAGCTGCGCCAACAACACTTAGTCTGCCTATTCGTCTAGCGCCGCCACACCCGTTCCAATTGACAGGATCGTATGGCTTTGTATGAGGTCTCATCCTCATTTTGCTTAAACCAGGGTGTTGATCCAGGTTGCGGCGAAGCTACGATGCTATATGATACTCCACTGGCCCGCCACGATACGAATCCATATGCTTCTGCATACTTGTGTAAAGTACAAACTCATCCTCATCGAGGCTGCCCGCACAGCACAAAAGCTCCTTAAAGCACAGCCTGAGACGCGCGCGCATCCCAGGCTGTACTAACCAGGAAGCCTGATAGCTACAGGGAAGGAGGAAAGAGGACCCTATAGCTACCGGAATATGCCAGATGACTTTCTACTGCTAACTCAGACTGATAACTCACTTTCCTCGCCAGCTATCTACCAGTTGCTTTACTGAGGCGATATAGACGGGAGGGTCGTTGCGGTCCGCCGACGGTGCGTATGTGGGGATAATCGCGTCCACCGTGCGTAGGCCCCAGCCCTGTATGTAGAGGTTCTTTATCAGCCCATACCAGTCTTCCATGCCGGCTTCCCATGTTGGATAGCTGCGATAGCCCTCGTAGTTGTCGAAGCCGTCAGTCCAGCGGATATTGCCGAGCGACTTGGTAAAGCGAGCCACGCCTCTTGTGCCGCAGCCGCTCTCATGCACGAAGAAGGCAAGTGCGAACGCCGGATTGATGCCGTACTTCACACCCAGATCGTACAGCTTCTGCCCCGATCCGGCGGCGGGCGACCCATACTGTGCCAGCACAGCCTCGATCTGGCGAACGCTCAACGTTGGCGAACCTTCCAGGGCGTAGGCCGAGGAGGCAGCAGACACTTTGGCCGGTGGAGAGGCAGGTTGAGGTGGCTGTGGTTGGTCGGGCACGGGCACGCTGCTGGTGGTATCTATAATGGGTACGCCGTCTTGGGTCTTTGCGCCGGCTGCGGTGCCCGCCGCCATGTCTCTGTAGCCGCTCAACCTCAGACCTGCCGGCCCACTATGTGCCAACGCGGGCGCGACCAGTGCTAACATCGCCAATGCCGCGATACCAAACAGGCCCGTAATCAATAGCCGCCCTATGCGTGCCCTGATATGGCTGGTGGGACCCTCTTCCACAACCAGGCTGTCCGCATAAGCATAGTAAGGCATCGACTCGTCCAGCGTCGAATCTGCAAAGGCGTCCCTGGGCAGTTCGTAACGGGCCGCAGGCTGGTGGTATTGCGGAACCGGACGCGGGGTGTTTAGTGGTAGGGCCGGTGCAACCTGCGCAATATAGCCCTTGCCGTTGAGACCGAGCAACCGAATTGGGCCACTATTAGGAGGAGCCGGTATGTTCTGCCTGAACAGGTCTAGCTCTTCCTCGACAGCATAAGTGTATGCTGCCCGGCTCACTTACCCGCCTCCGGCGCAGTGCTATGAGAGTCGTTAGCTTGAGCGGGTGTCTGGATAGTGCGTGCGGCGAGCGCCTTCTGAATAGCGGCCTGTTCCTCCGGCGTGGCGAGTTTGAACGTGCCGCCCTCGTTGAGATAGAGAAGTTGCTCGTTCTTTACGGACACCACGAGGTCTGCTTTGCTATCGCCGTTGAGGTCCTGCACGCCCATCTGCACGGGCGTAAGATCCTCGCCCTGGCCGAACAGATAAGGTCCAACAATGGTCGCGGCCTTTGTGCTATCGCCGCCTGGTAGCTCCATTATCGTTACGCGCCTGTTGAGGTTCATAGCGATAAAGTGGCTGGGGGTGCCTTCCGCTTCGCTGTGACCGACATAAGCATCCATCTGGCTGGTGCGGGGGCGGCCATACTGGAAATCGTCCAGCTTGACCTGCGTCCACTCCACAGCCGCGCTAACGGCTACATAGAGCGCCAGCAGTCCCAGCATAGCGCCCGCCGCCATAGCTAGTGCTCGCGCCTGTATCCCCGGAACCGAAATACCCTGCCCCTTGGCCTGGCCTGCTCTCTCCTGCGGGCGTGTCCTGGGTTGCGCCGCAATTACGCGCTGCGAAATAGTGTGCCCAACCTGGCCGCGCTGTGTGGCCGGAGCAAACACCTGGCGACGTGGCGCGGGCATCGAGCGAAGCTGGGGTGTGCCTGCGTATACTGCTTCGTCTGTCAGAGCATCGAGCGGCAACCAGCTGCCGGTCCTTTGCTGTGAAGCCTCCTCCAATTCGTCCCAACTGGGCATCCGGGCATTCGCGCCTTGTGTTCGTGTCTGTGCCATATATGGCCTCCTATCTAACTTCTAAGAACTCGATATAATCTCTATCTCGTGAGTGGGGCTAGTGGTTAGTAGTTTTGGGTCTAAAGGCAAGGACCATGTAATGATCCAGGCGCTTCCGTCCCTACTTATCCCTAGCCCCGATTCCTGACCCCTAACGCCTTGACACCTAGTTGTTCGACGTGTACGGTAATGACAGCAGCGCGCAATGGGGGCGGAGCAGTGTGCCCATGAAGGAGTTGGGGTCAGCTATCGCGTCCGACTCCTCGCGGCTGGCGACGAACCACTCCTCTTCCTCCGGCATGCAAATGAGCAGTAGAGAAGGGGTATCGCGGCGTACCAGTCTTCTGGGTGCGGTGCGCTCGGCCCAGCGTGGAGCGACACCAAGCCGTGGGTTATGGTCAAAGTTCGATTTCATAATGCCTCCAATTTACTTAGAACCGATGTTCTGTTCCTGATATGCATACTATATTTTAGAACACCCGTTCGTGTCAATAGGGTTTTGCACAATCTTGAATCGAATTTGTCACGTATTACTGGCGAATTACTGCTGCTCGTGCCTACCCTGCGGTAGAGAGTCATATGGCCCAGGCCACAATGAGCCGTGAAACTTCCCATGGGAGGTCGCAAGAGAATACGGATGAAGAAAGTTGTGCTATTCGATTTTCATAACACGCTCGCCACATGCGACTGCTGGCTCGAGCTTGAGATCAAGATGCTGCCGAGCTTAGTGCTGGCGAAATTGGCGGAAAATAGCAAGATTGAGGGGGTCACACCCGCCATGCTGAACGAAGCTACCCGCATCTTCGAGGCGATCAGGCAGGAGGTACGCAGCAGTGGCGTGGAGTTGAGTGCGCTACAGGGCACAAAACAGGTGCTGAAGCAGATGGGCATCTATGAGCCGGACGCCGTGCTAGAACAGGCAATCGAGACTTTAGAGAACGCATGTCTGTTTGATGTGACGATGGTAGAGGGCGCGGACAAGGCGCTCGACAGGCTGCGTAACGCGGGCTGCCGCCTGGGGATAGTGTCGAGCGCCGGGTATCCGCCTTTCGTGGAGATGGCCCTTGAGAAGATGGGCCTGCGCGCCTATTTCAGCGAGATTGTGACGAGTGCGGGAGAAGGTGTCTACAAGTCGAACCCTGACATCTTTCGGCGGGCGGTGCGCAGATTAGGCTTCGAGCCAGATGAAGCCGTGCATATAGGGGATCACGCCGTGTACGACGTGCAGACAGCCAAAGCAGCGGGGCTATCGGCTATATGGCTCGTGGCCCATGCCCGCCAAACTGTCGCCCTGCACGGCCAGAACTGGCAGACCTCCACACAAGCAGGTGCTGGTGCGGATGCTGTGATAGAGAGCATGGACGATCTGTACAACGCTATCGAGGGGCTGGGCTAGTAGCCAGGGACACGAAGCATGTAGCGCACCCCTCTCGCCGGTAGCACTACTCAGCTTTAGAATACGAGTGGATAGACGTGGGGGATGCGCAGGTCGAGGAAGTTGGCGAGTGCCCACAGATAGAGGCTCAACCCCGCTAGTCCGGCCAGTAGCAGTCCTGTAGTGAGCTTGCGCCAGCTGGTTGCTCTAGTTGGTTGCTGGCCACCTTCCGCGAAGGCGGACAAAGCCAGACCCCCAAGCAGAGATACAACGGGCCAGAAGAAGAGCATCGGGCGCAGAGGCAGCGCGGTTAGCAGGCTTACTGTGAGAAATAGCGCCCCACAAAGTACCCACACGAGCAGCGCCCACCTGAAACGCTCGGCCTTCGCCTCCAGCCTCGCGTCATTTACCTGCTGATGACTCTGTATAGACTTCGATGGACTCCCCCGCCACCTGAATAGCAGCCACAACCCCACAGGCGCTAGCAGCAGGGGAAGCAGGCCGTAGTCAGCCAGAAAACCATGGTAGAGGGTCAGGCGCGCCATACTGAGTACGCCGTCTATGTTGCCGATGTTCGAGAGCGTGCCGCTGAACTCGCTCTGGTCGGAGCCGGGGCGCGTGACGGCAGCCTGTCCGAAAATGCCTACGTAATGCGAATAATACAGCGCAAAGGCCAGCAGACCTGCCACTCCAAAGGCAGAGGCTATCGCCAGCGCCGACCCATAGCTGCCTCTGCCGGTGAAACGCCTCAGCCCGAAGAAGGTCACGATCAGGGTGCTCACCAGGGTGAGGCTCCACACCAGCACACCGGGGTGCGACAGCAGCGTGATAAACAGCAAAAGCATCAGGCCCAACCACACGGGAGGCCGAGTTATACGGTCGTACCCTTCCAGCATGTATGCCACCGTGCCGAACAACGTCACTAGCCCGAACAGGTTCGTCTCATGCGCCCACCAGACCAGCAGCAGATTGATCGGGAGGATAACATAGAGCGCGCACGCAATTATCGGAGCCGAGCGATACCGCGCAAAGTAGCGCTTTGCAAGATAGAACACCAGAAAGACCGCGCTGAAATCGAGCAGAGCGGGAGTCAGCTTTACGAGATCGGTGGGGTCATGCATAACGAGGCTGAACGGCAGCAATAGAACATACATGGCCGGAGGGTAGAACCCCTGCCCTACGCCCGATACCACGTAATTTTGAAAGAAGAGGTTGCCTCCTTGCACCTCCTGGAAGCGATGCAGATGGAAGCCGAAATCGTGCGGATCGCTCTGTGGGTATAGCAGCCCCGCCCACGCCAGCACAAGCCCCACAACGAACAGCCCGAACAGAGCGCGCGCTTCGGGGATTCGCCTGTTGAAGTCAGGCAAGCCCGCCCGTCTGTATAGCCACGTGACGAGTGGCTGCGCCAGTGCAAGGGCCACCAGCGCAAGAGCTACTGCCATGAACAGATCGCCCGCATAGAAGGTAATTGCGGGCCGCGCCAGGGCGTACACAAGCGACATCACTATCAGCAGCGCCAACGGCACTGCAAGTCGCGCACGCAAGCGGAAGGACAACAGGACCATAGCCAGGTAGACGCAAACCCCGATCCCTGCCACATAGAACAGGTGAAACAGGGGCGGCAAAATGGGGTCTGCCGAACCCACCGGCTCTATCACCAGGGAGGTCACTATCACGCCGAGCTGCCGGGCATCGCCTTTGGGCTGGAAGCTGGGCGTGGTGATAAGCAGGTCAAGATCGCCGGTGGAGCGGCTGACCAGTTCCGGGCTGACCGCCACCTCGAACGGATCGAGCCGATTGCGAACGTTGAACACAGCCACGAGCGCCCCACGCGCCATGACATGTACCTTCTTCTCGGGAGTGGGGTCTGTGCCGCCCGTTGCCATGCGCATGGTCAGCTTGAGCGGCTGACGGCCTACGCCCGGAAAGTGGACGGTAGAGTATCCCGTTGTCCAGCGAAATGTGAAATCGGGGCTCTGCTCGCTCTCGTGCCAGCCATCAGTGAGATAGAGACGGTCGAACGAGTCCGCCATGCCGACGATATAGGCAGGCCTTACCTGATAGGCCAGCAGCATCAGCGCCCCCGCTACCAGTATCACCGGCAACAAAGGCGCAAGGAGAGTGGCAAGGCTACGAAAGCGTACACGGCTGTCAGTCA
>JBBSIK010000122.1:0-7613 GCA_038232115.1 Chloroflexia bacterium | reverse complement strand
TGCGGGCATACCGTATGTAGGCGCGGGTGTGCTGGGATCGGCGGTAGGTATGGACAAGGACGTGATGAAGCAGGTATTTATCGCCCACGGCCTGCCAATCGTGCCCTTTGCGCTCATCCTACGCCACCAATGGCAAAAAGACCCGCAAGCTGTTCAGCGTGATGTTGAGCACCGGTTGTCGTACCCCATGTTCGCAAAGCCAGCCAACATGGGGTCGAGTGTCGGCGTAGGCAAGATACACGGCCCTCAGGAGTTTGCCTCGGCCATTACCGATGCCGCGAAATATGACCGCCGCATAGTGGTGGAGCAGGGTGTAGATGCGCGGGAGTGCGAATGCGCGGTGCTTGGCAACGATGAGCCTCAGGCCTCGGTAGTGGGCGAGATAGTGCCAGGCAACGAGTTCTACGACTATAGAGCCAAGTACGTCGACGACAACTCCGATCTGGTTATCCCGGCGGCTCTGCCTCCCCACTTATTGGAGGAGATACGCAGCATCTCAATCCGGGCGTTCCAGGCTGTAGATGCATGTGGCATGGCAAGGGTAGACTTCTTTGTGGCTCGTGATCTATCGGCTGTGTGGCTGAACGAAATCAACACGATACCCGGCTTCACGCGCATCTCGATGTACCCCAAGCTGTGGGAAGCCTCGGGTCTGTCTTATCCCGCACTGGTAGACCGCCTTATCGAACTTGCCATCGAACGCCACCAGGACCGCGTGCAGAGTCGAGCCGCGTTGGACGATATGGCTGGAGAGTTGGATGTGTAAGGGCTGGACAACGTTCTTAGTTATGAATACTGAACTGGAAGACAAGGATTATACCCTGATCTTTATGCGTTCTTTGCGTTCTCCGCGTCTTTGCGTTTCCGTCTCTTATATCGTCCAGAAAAGAGTTAAACTATGACTGACCAGAGTATCTCAAGCAAAGGTGGCACTTCGCCAGCGCGCCGCCCCCAGGCAGAGATAACGGGGGCACGTAACGCTGTCGGCCCAGATGATGGGCAGGTGGGGCGAAAGTATTCCACTACGGCAGCAAATAGGACCGGGTGGCGGTTGCTCAGTGAGGATGTGAGACGCGGGCGGTTCTTCGCACTCGTGGGGTTGGCCTTTATACTGGCGGGTGCGGTTTCATTTGCTACCTCGCCAGAGTATATAGTCGCAGGTGTGCAGGTACACGGCAGCAAGTTGTTGAGTGTGGACCAGGCGAACGCCATTGCCGGCGTGCAGGGCCAGAACATATTCACAATTGACCCCAAAGAGGTACAGGCCCGGTTGGCGCTCAAAGCTGCCTTGCTCAAAGGTGTGACTGTGGATACGCTGCTGCCTAATCAGGTGATTATCAACGTGCAGGAGCGCAGGCCCGCAATCGTGTGGGTGGTGGGCGACGGCACGCCACTCCTCGCGAGCGACGATCATGTGGTGGTGGGTAATGCATCTACCCTTGCGGGCTTTGTCACTATCTTCGATCGAGGCCCCATGACCGATGCGCTCAAGATAGGCGTCCCTATGCCGGTGCAGATGGCCGATGCCGCCGACACCGCTCAGCAGATATACCTGACCTTGCCGCGGGCTACCGGGTTACAGCTTCGCCAGCTTGAGTATGCCCCCGACAATGGCATCACGGCAGTGACCGTCACGGGCCAGCGAGTTGAGTTCGGCACAGGCGAGAAGCTCGACCAGAAGATCAAGATTGTGCAAGCCGTGCTCTTGCGCCCCTCGCAAAATAGCCAGCCCTGGAGTACCCTGGACGTGCGCTCCGTAGACAGGCCGACGCTTACAAGGTGATGAGGGCAAGAGGCAAGGGGCCAGTAGTTATGAGTTATGAGTTGAGAGGCAAGAACACCCTATCATAAGCTTTGCGCGTTCTTTGCGTATGTGCGTTTCCGTCTCCTTTCCGTCCCTACCCCCTACTTAAGAAATGGAACAAAAGCCGCGTACAACTTCAATCAGTTTGTGGGTGCCCATGCTGTTTCTGGTGGCAGGGCTTATACTAGGGTTGCAGTTCAACTTGACGATACCGGAGGCGTATGCCCGCTATACAGCAGTGTCTATACTGGCAGCACTGGATGCGGTGATCGGGGCTGTGCGGGCCGAGCTACACAAAGAGTACGACAATCGTATCTTCGTCAGCGGTTTTGTGACCAATATCGTTCTCGCCGCAGGACTCACTTTCCTCGGAGACCGACTGGGGGTGGACCTCTCTCTCGCGGCGGTTGTGGCCTTTGGCGTGCGGCTGTTCAACAACGTGGCCTCTATCCGCCGTTGTCTTGTCACGGGCGGGGAGAAGTAGCCGTTTACATTGCTTATTGCCTAAATGCTCCCTTATGATTTGTGGGACAAGATAGAAGTAGAACTTATGCTGATTTTTCCACAAACTGGTGGAAAGCAGAGTATGATGCCGGTGATACGGTGTAGAATAGTCTCCTCAGACCAGATTCAGGAGGAGACAGCCGGAATTCTTAATTCTTAGTTCTTAAAGTTGAATTTCTTGACGCGACCACATATGTTGCGCCTCGGGTCCGTTCATTAAGAATTAAGCATTCAACATTAAGAATTGTCGCCAGACGAAACTATGCCTAATAATGACCGGATCATCGTCGGCATTGATGTCGGCACCCACAAGATATGCACCATAGTAGCCGAGGCTGAAGCGGGATCTGGCAGTCGCGCCAACGTGCTGGGTGTCGGGGCTGTGGCCTCGGAGGGCATGACTAAGGGGATGATTACCGACATCCACAAAGCAAGCGCCTCTATCGCCCACTCGCTGGAAGCCGCCGAGCGCCAGTCGGGTTGCCGCATTCTATCTGCTTATGTGTCTATGTCCGGCACCCACGTCTCCTCGATGAACAGCCGGGGCCTTGTCGCCGTGTCGCACCCCGACCGCATAATCGGCCAGGACGATGTGAACCGTGCGGTCGAGGCTGCCCGCGCAATGGCGATCCCGGCTGGCAGGGACGTGATCCACGTGATCCCACGTACCTTCTCGGTAGATGGTCAGGATGGCATTCACAACCCTGTGGGCCTCTCAGGCTTCCGATTGGACGTGGAGACACACGTAGTCACTGCGGCCAATAACGTGCGCGAGAACCTGGTACGCTGCGTCCAGAAGGCAGATGTAGAGGTAGACGACCTGGTGCTCTCGCCTCTCGCATCGGCGGAAGCGGTGCTTACCGAGCAAGAGAAGAACATGGGCGTGGTGCTGGTTGATGTTGGACATGGCACCACGGACATGGCTATTTACGCGGACGGCGCGGTCTGGCACAGCAAGGTGATTCCTATCGGCGGCTGGCAGTTGACGAATGACCTGGTGATCGTCTTCAACATACCCTATGAGTCCGCCGAAGCACTCAAGCTGCAATATGGGCAGGCCATTGCCCCAGGAAGCAGCCGCTATGCCAGGCGTGAAGCCCGTGCAGCCGCGACCCCTACCGGTAAATCGCCCTCACGCAGTGGCTTTGCTTCGGGCAACGGTGCGGGCCGCGGGCTTTCGATACCCACTGAGGTGATGGCTCCCCCAGTAGAAGTAGACCCGCACGACGAACTGGAGATGCTGGAGGCGCAAACCTTCGAGGGCACTGCTCGCAAGATCAGCCGTGATGAAGTGAACGAGGTGATGGCTGCTCGCCTGGACCAGCTTTTCGGCATGGTGGGTGACGAAATCCGGCGCAGTGGTTATGAAGGCCTGCTCCCGGCGGGCATGGTGCTCACGGGTGGCGTATCTGGTATGCAGAACATAGAGCAGCTTTCCTCTGGTAAGCTTAGAATGCCGGTGCGTACCGGCAGGCCTCGCAGAATAGGCGGGCTGGCGGACGTGTTTGAGAGTCCGGCATACGCTACAAGTGTGGGTCTTATACTGTGGGGGATGAAGCCAGGGGCTTCTTTGGTGACCTCGTCAGAGGACCGAACGCCAGAACTCAAGAGAAAGAGTTTCGATAAAAACACATTAGCCAATTGGCTAAATAGGTTTATGCCGGGAGGATGAAATGGGTGAATCTGGCCGATTCGCTGCCAATTTGGGCAAATTGCGGCCAATAAGCAGTTAAATACTTGAACTTAAGGGCCTGATAGTGTATTATCAGACCTTAGCCCCGCTTAAAACGGGGCCAATTCAGGGAAGTTTAGAGCTCATCTTGCCGGTTCTCAACACCAAATGGCAGGTCAGGGGTCGGGGCATATCGAATAGAGCGATTCTGTATATCGTCAGGGACGGGCTTGTCGCCTGGGAGTGCTGAATCACATGAGAATGCCACCAAAGAGAGCAGCCGGAGGAAGAGGAGGACTAGAAAATGTTTCCGCCTATGAATGGTAACTCGAATAGACCCGTTCACATACAATATGGCTCCGGGCGTGATAGTGGTTTGCCCGCCGAAAACTTCGCCCAGATCAAGGTGATCGGTGTGGGGGGTGGTGGCTCAAATGCCATCAACCGTATGATACAGGCGGGTGTCAAAGGCGTGGACTTCATCGCTGTGAACACCGACGCTCAGGCGCTGCTTCACTCGGAGGCTCCTACCCGCATCCGTATTGGTGACAAACTTACCAAAGGTCTTGGTTCGGGCGGCAACCCCGATATTGGGCGCCGCGCGGCTGACGAAACAAGCGAAGAACTGTTCGAGGTGCTCAAGGGTGCGGATATGGTGTTTATCACTGCCGGTATGGGTGGTGGTACAGGCACGGGCGCTTCCCCGGTTATCGCTCAGATCGCTCGCGAAATCGGCGCTCTCACTGTTGGTGTTGTCACCAAGCCCTTTACTTTCGAAGGCTCGCGCCGCCGCCTCTCCGCTGATGAAGGTCTGAACAGTCTCAAAGAGCAGGTTGATACCCTTATCACGATCCCCAATGACCGCCTTCTCCAGATCGCCGATAAGAAGACTACTCTCAACGAGGCCTTCCGCATCGCCGACGATGTGCTGCGCCAGGGTATCCAGGGCATATCCGACCTCATAATGGAGCCAGGCTTGATTAACCTGGACTTCGCGGATGTCAAGAGCATCATGCAGCTTGCAGGTTCGGCCCTCATGGCGATAGGTCGTGGCACCGGGGACAATCGCTGTATTGACGCCGCGCGCCAGGCCATCGAGTCGCCTCTGCTCGAAATTAGCATCGAGGGCGCGAAAGGCGTGCTGTTCAACGTGACCGGTGGCCCCGACCTTGGGATGCTAGAGGTACACGAAGCGGCCTCCGTCATCCAGCAGGCCGCCGACCCCGAAGCCAACATCATCTTCGGCGCTGTTATTGATCCAGAAATGGGCAGCGACGTGAAGATTACTCTCATCGCCACGGGCTTCGACTCGATACGCCGTGGAGTCGAGATGCGGCATGGCTACGGCGCGGGTATGGGCACTCGTGAAGCGGGCCAGTACTCCGGCTTTACCCAAACGCAGTTTGGTGGCAACCAGGGTATGCACGCATCTCAGCAACAGCAAGCGGCAATGCCCACTCAGCAGCAACCCGCGGTGCAGCAACCGGCCCAGCAGCCTGCTCCTAATCATGTGGTGTATAGCAGCAACGGTAGCGGTAATGCGCAGCCTCAACAGAACCCCGCCGTACAGCCCCGGCCTTCGGATCAGCCACAAGTTCGTGGCAACAACGTCCCCAGGCCCACCGTGCAATCGCAGAGCGACGAACTCGACATCCCCCCGTTTCTTTTCCCCAAGTTCAAGAACCGGTAGGCACGGAGTCGAAGGGTAAAAGTGGTGGGGAAAGTGTGGCGGTGCGGAGTTGCCAGGACGCGGAAAGACTGAGCGATAGGCTATAGAAGCAAAAGGACGCTTTGAGGATGAAACCTCGTGCGTCCTTTTGCTTTTGGCAGTGTGCTGCATGAATTATCGGTACCCCACTGACTAAGGTGTGATACATGTGCCTGCCATAGCGAATCGCTCGTGGGAAATCCCCTTATAGCTTTCAATTTTGAACTTTCACTTTCAACTTTCAGCGCGCCCCTTCTTACGCTGGTAGTGCCGGTGGGCCTTGACGCGGTTGCCACAGTCGCGCATATCGCACCATTGGCGGCTGTGATTGCGGCTCATGTCTACGAACAACCAACCGCAAGTGCCACCTGCGCATTCTCGCACCCTTTGCAGCTGCTCTTTCTCACCTGTGAGCAGATCCGCTGCCGAACGTACCACCGGCCATAGCATCCTGTCCAGTGCCTCGTCATTGGCGCTCCACACCCATTTGTAATCGTCTCCCACCTGCGCCAGAACCTGATGCGACAGCGCCCTCGAAAGCTCGACGTTCAGCGTCTCAAGCCCAACTTCGCCGGAGCCTTGGCCCTCAGCAATGGCCGAGAAGATAGAGTACATTGCCCGGCGCATTTCCCTGGCTCGATGCAGCACCGCTTCTGCCTCGTAGGCCTGCGGTGACGCTTGTTCCAGTAGCTTGTCAGCCTCCTGTGCCGTCACCACGCCCATTTGCAGACCCCACTCTACAAGATCGCTGTACGATGTCAGGTAATCACGCGGGTTCTCCGCTTTGTAGCTACCCGTTGTGTTGACGAAGTCGAGACACAGACTGCCCCCCACTTGTGCATAGATGCGAACTTTCTCTTGTATGTCCATTCTGATATACCTCTGCGGCCCTAGCTTATAACCATCAAATTACCTATTGACAGGTTACAATAAGGGATGTACAATATAACTATCAAGATGTATTATAGAGGGTTATACAATGGAAGTCAATAGGTAGCCAGGTTGGTCCTGGGAAGCATTGTTGGAACGGCGGGAGCGCGAAGGAGGTGCAAAGATGTTGGACTGGCAGGTTGAACTGGCGCTTGGGAGGTATCACGAGCGGGTAAGGGAGGTCGAACGGCAACGGCTCAGGCGCGAGGCCCTACGGGGCCAATCCAGAGGGTTGGGTATCCGGGCTATGGCTTTCGCAGGCAGGTATCTCGTGTTGGCAGGCCACCGTATGGAGGCACGGGCAGGCGTTGTGACAGAGTCGAGTGCCGGTCTAGTGCTGCTGGCGTCACAGACATGCCGAGAGCTTACGGCGCGCGACCAGGACACCTCAGATTATATGCGGGAGGTTGCATAGAACTCATGCCGAACAATTGGCTATGAGTTGAGTAAAAGAAGGAGATGGATTGTGATAATTCTCTTGATATTTATAGCAGCCCTTGTGCTGCTAGACTTGGCAGCGATACACTGGGGAGCCGACAGTCGCTATGGCTTCGACAGTCCCGAATACGACCGCCGAAGAAACTGGCGAGGTTACGCGGTCGGCGGAAAGTAGACGCGGGGCCAGGGATTAGGGGCTGGTCGGAGATGCAAATGGCCACATAATCTTTGCTTCTTTGCATTTCCGCTTCCTAACTAGCCCCTAGTCTCTAGCCCCTGGCCCTCTGATCCCCAAGCTACCAATGTTTGATGTTATAGGTTGCAGAAGGAGATTATACAATGGATAATGCGTTGAACAAGTCGTCAATGCTAGAGGCAATAAAAGCAGAGCGTGCCCTGTGGGAGGAACTGTTGGAGGAAGTGGGCCTGGAACGGATGACGGAGTCTCGCGCTACGGATCGTTGGTCGGCCAAGGATGTGGTAGCTCACGTAACCTACTGGCAGGAGCGGCTCTCGGCCAGGCTGGAGCATTCCCTTGCCGATCCCAACTGGAAGCC
>JBBSIK010000121.1:0-7641 GCA_038232115.1 Chloroflexia bacterium | reverse complement strand
GCTCGTGGCGCTGCCTTCGTTATTCGCGCTGTTTTCGGGCGAACAATACTTCAATTTGCACGGTTTTTTGCTCGCCAGCCCTTTTGTTGCGCTGGCGCTATGGCCCATGAGCGATGGCACTCTTAGCACCGGCCAGGAGCAAACTGCTGCACCGCACCCTATCAGCCCGCGAGTATGGCTACAGGCAGTCACGCTGCTGTACGTAGGTCTACACACCCTGATCATCAGCATCCTGAGTGGGCTAGGGCCTATCAGCAGGCACGAATGGGGGCAGCGTTATCTGCTGCCGGCCTATCCCGCCCTGGTGGTGTTGGCGATGCTGGCGCTCTCCCGCATATGGGCAGGCGACCGGAGGCGCGACTCAGGAGGCGTCCTCGTGAGCGTGGCGGGGCTGGCAACTGTGAGCCTCGTGCTTATTCTGGTCGGAGCGTCCTTGAACCTGCGCGGTTATGGCGCGATGTTGGACGAGCGTGCGCAGGTGGTGGCCTGGCAAGGATTGGCCCGCACGCTGCCGGGGAGAGCACCGCTTGTGACGGATGTCTGGTGGCTTCCCCTCAACCTCGCGCCCGACTTCTACACGAGGCCCATCATGCTTGCCGAGGGAGATGCTCGGCTGGCGGCGTGGGCCAGGCAGATGCAGGAGAAGGGAGTAACGCGCTTCGGCCTTATGTCTAATAACCTTAGCGTCTTCTCCGGCGAATGGCAAAAATCCACCCCAGGCGTGCGCAAAGACGGCTCTGTACAACAGGCGCAAGGCATGTGGTTGCAAAGTTACGTAATAACGGCAACAGGTAGGTGACTGGTGATTACCCACATCTGCGGGAGCCAACATTATCCCGGCGACTAAAGTCGCGGGCAATACATACAAAGTCGCCTCGCGGCGACTAAGTTGGTACTGTAATGGCGATCCTATTCCTCTATTTCCGGCATTAACAGGAAAGTGCCGGCAACATCGCGCAGGGCAGGCACTTCGCGCACGATGGCATCTCGATTGAGTGGGCCATAGATATGAGGATAGATCTCGGCGGGGTCCTCGTACCGGATCGGACTCTTGATGAGAGTCTTATCGAGATAAAGCGCTATGAAATCGCGCAAATCCCTGTTGTAATGATAGTTGGCGGTCTGGAGCATATTTTGCGCGCCATCGGTGCAGTGGATAAAGCCTTCGCGCTCAAACTCAGGCGGCGTGTAGTCGGCGGCGAGATCGAGGCTGCTGAAATAGGCGGCGGGCGTGTAGTGGAAGGTATAGCGGGGTTTGTCGGGCATAAGATAGTCCTCTCGTCTATCACCTATCTTCTATCGCCGCCAACACCTGCTGCAACACATTCTCTGCCACAACCTCTGGTGAGGGAGTACCGTCCACTACCACAATGCGCTCGCCTGCCTGTCTAACCTGCTCTATCAGGGCCAGGTAATTGCCGTATATAGGACGAAGCCGCTCATCGGTTTCGTATAGCTCGATATGCCCGCCACGCGATGCTATGCGGCGCTGGCTCACATCGGGCGGCACGTCTATGAAGAGCGTCAGATCGGGGGCGAGGGAGCGACTGTTGAGGGTACGCACCCAGTCCTGGCCGGCGGTTAGCCCCTGATAGGCGTAGGACGAGAGGCGGTAACGGTCACACACCACGTGTATACCCACCTCAATGCGCGGCAGGATGTCGGCACGGATATGGTCGAGGCGGTCGGCGGCGAACAAGAGTGCCATCACATCGTTGCCCACCGGCTGCGAAGGCGGGTACACCAGCCTGTGCGAGAGGGCCTGACGTATCACAGCGCCGACAGGACCCGTCGTTGGTTCTTTCGTAGCCACAGCCGTGTGCCCACGCGCCGTCAACGCCACCTGCAACAACGCCGTCTGCGTGCTTATGCCCGCGCCATCCGGCCCTTCCAATACGATGAACGACCCCTTGCTGCCCGCCAACGCAATACCTCCGCTCCCGATGTGTGCTTGATTATAACAAAACGTGGAAAGGTGGGGATTAGGGGGTGGGGATTAGGGGCTGGGGATTAGGGGCTGGGGGCTAGTAAGGCGGAAACACAAAGACTTTATGCGTGTTCTCGTCACCTAATCCCCAGCCTCTAGCCCCTAGCCCCTAGCCCCTACTCCCCTGCTCCACCGTTGCCCCTGCCAGTAGCACCAAAAAAGGCTAAATATGTGCAAAAGTAGCGGTATTGCGTGGTATATCCGGCATCCGTTTTGCTTTACATATAAGATGTAGGCAAGCGGAGTAGCAGAACTGGGGAGAGGAAATGAAGGGTGTTTTAGGGAACAGTTGCGCAAAAGGGTGTATGGTTTACGTGGTCGCCCTGGTGATCATCGTGGCTATAACTGCGTTCGGGCTGGGGGGTCTCAAGGCCAAGTTCGGCGCGAGCAACCAGGGTCCACAGATCAACGCGCAGAGGAACGGTCCTTCTCCCTCCTCGTTCGGCATAGCCAGCCCACAGGCGCAACAGGCGGCTCCCCAGCAAACCGCAGGCTCCGGAACAGGCGACAGCGCCAACGGAGTCACTACGGGGAGCTATTCTCCGGCTCCTACGCCAGTGCCCGCACAGCCCGCACAGCCCGTGCCACCTGTCCAACCCAACGTTCCGCCAACCAGACCGACGCCGCAGAGTACCCCGCAGGCATTTACCCCCGTTGAGTCGCAAGGTGGCGTAATTAGCGGTGAGGCATCGGCGCCATTCTATGTGGTGCAGCCGGGCGACACGCTATGGGAGATCAGCAGGCGGTTTGGGGTGGATGTAGGGGCGCTTCGTGTTATAAATAACCTGTCAGCAGATAATACAATCTATCCCGGCCAAACGCTGATCCTGGCGCAGGGTGGCATGTCGCAGCAGGTACCTCACGACGGCGTATCCAATAGCGCAGCGCCAAACGACCCGGCGGCAAACAGTACGGGTTCGACTAGCTCCGCCACAGCGCCAGGGTCAGAACTGCCCAGCATGCCGGATACTGGCATCAATAGAAAGCCATAGGCTCGATGCTACAATATAACCACATTCCACCGTTGAGAAGCGGAGTCACGCGCATATCATGTGTGGCTCTTGCTACTGCGCTCCTCGTATTATTGGCAGCATGCCAGGGTGGCTCTACAGGCTCTACCGACCAGGTTAGGCTGCTTATAACGCCCGTGCCCACGCCTACCGCGACAGAGGCCGCGCAACCCACCGCAGCACCTGTCACCTACACAGTGAAGTCCGGCGACACCCTCTCCGGCATAGCCGATCTATTCGGCGTGACAGTGGACGACATCGTGCGCTCCAACAACGTCGCGGACGCTAACTCCCTTCAGGTTGGGCAAACGCTCACGATACCGAGACGCCAGGCCGGAGCAGCAGCTACAGCAGGCGGAACTGGTACGCCCGGCACTCCTGGCGCGGGCGGAATATCTGGAACACAAACGCCCGGCACGAATCCGGCTACAGTGAGCACAATAACGCCCGTGCTGGTGTCACCAACCGTGCTGCCACCGGACGCCACTCCACCGCAAGGCCCAACCATACAGGAACCACAGGCGGGGGGCATCTCCTCTGCAAGTCCCGGTAATTCGCCTACCTCAGGGCCTTGACAATGTATTTGAAGCTTGGTATACTCAAATCACTGAGGCCTCACGTGCAAAAAATTCGTTCCCGAGGTCGCTTTCAAGAAAAAGGAGGTGATGCGCATGAGTACAGATAGTAACATGAGCATCACCGGCGAGGCAAACGCCTAGGCGTTTTCGCCGGTGATCTCGAAAACGGATATGACCTCTCGGCCCTAGGACCGAGGGGTTTTTCTTTGTCTCTGCCATTCAAGGTATTGCGGGTTGCACAGCTCGTACGCACAAACCTCAAACTCGTTCAGACCGGCTGGGCCTCCAATGCACTAACAACTGCATGCGGCCCGACCACGCCTTGCGCCAGGAGAGTCCGCCTGAGCGCCATGTGCCTACCAGCCCATAGGGGAAGAACAGCACGATCAGCACGTAGATGATCCCGAAGATCAGGGGCCAGCGCGGTCCAAACGTAGCGTTGAGCCAGTAGCCCAGCAGTTGCAGCACGCCCGCTCCGAGCATCGGGCCGATCAATGTCCCTACGCCGCCGATGATAGTCATGAGCAGAGCGTTGATGGTAGTGTTCACGCTCAACATGCCTGGGTTGGCGTTGAGGTTCCAGAGCGCATTCATGAGGCCCGCCAACGAGGCCAGCAAGCCGGAGATGGTAACAGCTATAAGCTTGTAGACGAAGGTGTTATAGCCGATCATCTGGGCGCGCATCTCGTTTTCGCGGATGGCGACCATTACGTGGCCTGTGGGCGACTGCACAACACGTCTCGCCACCAGATACATCAGCACACAGAAAGCCAGCGCGATGAAATAGAAGCGCAATCGCTCCTCGGTGGGGCTTAACCATTCGGGCACAGGGACGCCGTTCAAGCCGTCCTCCGCGCCTGTGAGGTCTCGGAAGTCGGTGGCCTCCGCCAAAATGAAGAACATCTGGGCAAAAGCCAGCGTGACCATCGCCAGGTAGACCCCCCGCACACGCAGCGACAGCACGCCGATCACCAGGGACTGCACAAGCGCGACAGCCACGACCGCCACTATCACCTGCCACAGAGGCCAGCCTGCATGCACCAGCAGGATGGCTGCGACGTAAGCCCCCGTGCCGAAGAACATGGCGTGGCCGAACGAGAGGATACCTGTGTATCCCATGAGAAGATCGTAGCTCATGGCGTACACGGCCAGGATGAACATCTGAATTAGTAGGCCCTGCCAGAACTTGGGCGTGCCGGCGTCTACAGATTCGCCCGTCAATGCCGACAGCACGAACGGGAAAGCCGCGAGGGCGATCAGCGCCAGCAGCCCACTCAGCTTCCTGGGGATACGCTCTTTCTTTGAGATCATTCTTTCCTCCCAAACAAGCCTGACGGCCTGATTAGCAGCACGGCGGCCATAAGGAGCACAGTCGAAGCCCGCGCTATAGAAGGCGAGAACTTGACCGCCTCAACCATGCCGGGAAGGTGAATGCCGGAGAGCACCAGTTGGTCGCCTATGGCGCGCGCCAGGCCCACAAGGAGCGCACCCAGAGCCGCCCCCGAGAAACTACCCATACCGCCTATCACCACCGCTATAAAGGCCAGCAAGAGGAAGTCCTGCCCCAGCCCTGGGTTTACCCCCACAAAGGGAGCCGCGGCCACACCACCCAACGCCGCCAGGCCCGTGCCCAACGCGAACACCAGCGTGAACATACGGCGCACGTTGATGCCCAGGGCCTGCACCATGTCGCTATCTTGCACGCCCGCGCGGATGATCATGCCCATGCGCGTGCGCCGCAGCAACAGGGCTATCGCCACGAACATCACCAGGCCAAGCGCGATAATAAAGATGCGGTAGCTGGGGAAGGGCCTGCCCATGATGCTGATCGAAGCGCAGTGGCTCGATAGCCAGGAGATTACGTCGGGAGCCGGACACCCCGGGCCCCGCGTGCTGAACGCCGAAGGCATATCCATGTAGAAGCCCGCCGGACCCCACACGCTCTTGATTACCTCTGTGCCCACGAACACCAGCCCTAGCGTGAGCAGCACCTGGTATATGGGCCTGGAATAGAGAGGTCGGATCATGCTCCATTCGACCAGCGCGCCCAGCCCCGCCCCGCCCAACGCGCCGAGCACCAGGGCCAGCACGAAGCGCATGTCCGACGACTGCCCCAATAGGAAGGCTTCGCCCGGAGAGCGCAGTCCAAGCAGGACGAACGCCACCGCTGCGGCAACCACGCCGCCTATCAAGCTCATTACAGTTGGCGCGCTCGTCCGGTGAGTAGCCACCTGCCTGCGGGAAAGCGCCGCGCCAAGCAGCAGCCCGCCAAGCAGCAGCAACACCAGCCGCACAGCGTACCGGTCAGCAGGCTCCTGGGCCAACTCGGTAGAGACAGCGCCTCCCGCGGTAGTGGCCGAGTTTGCGGCCAGCGCGAGCAGGTCGAATCCCCACAGTCCGGCCAGCGCCAGCACGCCGCCCACCGTTCCAAGGGCCATAGTTGTAGCGCGCTCCAGCCCGGCTGATAAGGTCCTGGCCCGCAGCAGGCTGATAAGCCACCCGCCTACCGCGATGCCGCCGCCGATAGCCAGGGCGAAAGGCAGGGTATTGAGGATCATGCGAGGGTTGGCGTAGAGAGTGTACCCCAGGTAAGCGCCCAGCATGAAGAAGAGGCCATGCGCGAAGTTCAGCACGTCCATCAGCCCGAATATCAGGGAGAGGCCTGATGTCACCAGGAAATAGAGTGCGCCCAGCGTGAGGCCCGACAGCAGTACGCTGACCGTCACCCTTGGTTCGTACTGTTGCACCATCCAGGCTATCACCAGCCCAAGCAACAGCGCGGTTATGAGTATCGGCTGGTTCTTTCGTAAAACATTAACCACAATAACGCTCCACAATCGTTAGTTGTTAGTTATAGGACGAAACGCAAAGACGCAAAGACGCAAAGAACGCGCAAAGATTAAGAATAGGTTCTTTACTGACAACTGATAACTATCCTCTATCATGCCGCACCGAGATAGCGCATGACCAGAGCACGGTCGCCTACCAGTTCGGCCATGCGCCCGTCGTGCGCCGTTTTTCCATCATCGAGGATGTAATAGCGGTCGGCCAATTGCGCGGCCATACCGAAGTTTTGCTCGACCAGCAGCACGGTGAGGTGCTCCGACAGCCTGCGCAGCGCGGTTACTATATTCTCGATAATGATCGGCGCGAGGCCCTCGCTCGGCTCGTCAATGAGCAGCAAACGGTTGTCCGCCACCAGGACTCTGGCAATCGCCAACATTTGCTGTTGCCCACCCGACAACTGCCCGCCCTGCAAGCGATAGAGCCGCTTGAGGTCGGGAAAGAGGTCCAGGATAAGCTCTGAGCGGTGGGCCAGGTCGCCTTTCCGGCGCTCGGCGATCTTGAGGTTCTCCTCGACGGTCAATTCGCGGAAGATCGCCCTGTGCTCAGGCACGTAGCCCACGCCGAGGGCCGCGATGGCAAAGGGCGTGCGGCCCTGTATCTCCTGCCCATCCAGGAGGATCCTCCCGCTACGGGGCGAAAGCAGGCCCATGATAGACTTGAGCGTGGTGGTCTTGCCCGCGCCGTTGCGCCCAAGCAGGGCGGTGATGCTCCCGGTGGGCACCTCAAGCGACACCCCTTCCAGGATATGGTACTGGCCTATATAGGTCTGGATCGCCTCAACTGCGAGCAGGTTCGGCATGCTCTTCTACTCCATCTCCCACTATGGGGTCCGCGTAGCTCTCACCCAGATAAGCCTGCTGTACCGCGGGGCTATCCCGAATCTCAGCAGGGGTGCCCTCGGCCAACACGCTTCCCTGGTGCATCACCGTGATGCAGTCCGAGACGTTCATCACGATATTCATGTTGTGCTCGACAAGCACGATAGTCTTGCCGGAGCCTTCCATGACCGTGCGAATAATCTCCAGCAGCACCGGCACCTGCTCGGAGGCCATACCGGCGGTTGGCTCGTCCAGGAGCAGCACCTGCGGATCGGCAGCCAGCAAGATGGCAAGCTCCAGCTTACGTTTATCCCCGTGTGGCAGCACAGACGCAATTGACGCCGCCTTCTCCGCAAGCCCCACCTGCCGTAGCGCCTCTGTGGCCTGCTGCTCGTACTGTC
>JBBSIK010000120.1:0-7653 GCA_038232115.1 Chloroflexia bacterium | reverse complement strand
CGGGTGCAGACCTCTCCACGGTGCAGAAGCTAGCCGGGCATGCCCAGGTGGGAACTACGGCTCGCTATGACCGGCGAGGAGAAGGCGCCAAGCGCAAAGCTGCCGAGTTGCTCCACATACCTTTAGAGGAATAACAGCGAGTGCCCGCAGCCAGCCCGCTTAGGATATGGTCTCCGGTCTGAAACCCGAGCAAAGAAGGTTCATCACCGTTACTCGCCCGTCGACGACCACGCAATACGCTTGTTGCTCGATTACTTGCATCAGACCTTCCTTGCGCAACCGTATGCGATAGGTTATGTGAAGACGGTCGGAGACCATTTCCACATTCATCCCCTGCATATCGAACAGGTCGGCCTCCTCGAACCAGCCGCGCAACCAGGCCACCGTCGCTTGTGGACCTATGCCTTCGCGTACGCCTGACGGAACAAGGGCTCGGAAACTGACATCAGCTTGAAAGAAGTCCTCCAGGCGTTCAAAGTGGCGTGCCGCCAACGTAGCCAGGAATCTCTTGCCAACGCTCAGCGCGGTCGGATCCACCGAATCTGCTTGCGGTGCAATACCGCTGACCTGGACGCCGTAATTCTCTGCGATATTCTGTTTGTTCCTTGTTGTCATCTCAACCTCCCTGAACCTTTCTGGCAACCAAAGAGCTTATGGCGGGTATCACGACGCCCTTGCTGCGATGCTAATGAGATAGTTTTGCGATAGTTCCATGTAAACTGGTGCTGAGAGAAGCAGGTTCGCCCAGCACCCCGCCGATTGCGCTTTGCACCATTTACAATCAGGAGTCCTGGCGCACCTGATAGATTTCGTCAGCGACCAGGCCATGAGCTTCCCGGTGCACTCGGTTGGCGGCTTCCGCGTCCGGTGCTTCAACAAGACAGAAAACCTTGCCGTTGGCCTCGTCGATCCAGTAATGCAGGTAATTGACGTTATGGGCACCTTGCGTCTCCAGGTCCTTTGCGTGCGCTTCCGCGACGGCATCGGCTGTGGCCCCGGGCAAGTTGTGAACATCCATAAAGAGTGGCATTGTATTGTTTCTCCTTTGTCTGGCTGTTGTGTTGTTGGTTTCGCTTCCACAACGCCCGCATTTGGAGCGTTGACGGAATCTATTTGTCCGTAAACTTTCGACGCGCCGCTTCAGAAGCCGATACTGGTGGCGCCTGAAGCGATGTACTGGACGACGTAGGCAGCGGTAACCATCTGGGCGCCTTGTATCAAGTTGGCTTCGGTGATGCCGCGCGGCTTCGTGCAGGTGCCGCATGCCCAGATCTGGCCGCCATTTGCGATGAAACCCTCCATCACTTCCTTGAGAGGCTGAAAGCCTTTCTTTTGTATGCCATCGGCATAGCCCCTGGTTGCCAGCCACACGCCCTCAACGGTAAGGAGTACCGCCGTCTTCTGGTCGGCTGCGGCAGCCACGTTGGCGAATATGAAGGATAGAGTGGCCCGTTCGGGGTCTTCTTTGCCGTATGAACAGCTAACAAGTATATCTGCCATTTTGTTTACCTCTTAATCTCCTTTCTGATGAAGAAATCCAGAACGCCGTTGTCTCCTTCGGCCTGCGCCTGCAGAACGTTGCCGGTGAGGCTACACCAGGCCAGAACGTCAAGGCGGGCAGACGGATCATCCACTCGCACTAACAGGATCTGCCCGGGCTCGAGTTCCGTCAGTTTGGCTTTGATAGCCGGGGTCAGGACGGCGCAGGCCGAGCCGGGCCTGTCGCTGCTCTCGAGCAGTTCCAGTGTCGCCGCGGGGATAAGCCTCCTGACCTCTTCTGACTCACTCTCTGTATTTCTCATCATAGTCGTCTCCACTTCCGTCGCTAACTGCAACTGGTTTTGCCAGTGGCTTTATGATAGCGTAGAAGTGGGCGCTTAACTTCCCCTGTTCAGGGTATTCGACACGCGCAGATGGAATGGCCTTAAAAGGCCATGGCAATGAGAGCCTGCCTGCATAAGACCGGAGCACTGGGATGGAGAAGCTATGCAGGCTGAATGTTGCGGGGGCTATGCCTGTGGGGACTATGCCGAAAAGGCGACTGTTATAACAGCCCCTCGCGAGCCGCGTAGGCAACTGCTGCAGATCGCGACGGGACGTCGAGGCGAGTCAGGATATTGGTTACGTGACGGTGAACAGTGTGAGGGCTCAGCATGAGCTGCTCCGCTATCTGCTGATCGCTCGAACCCTGAGCAATCAGCTTGAGTACTTCCCTCTGGCGTGCCGACAAAAGTTGAGACTCGAGTGTCCCGTCGGAGCTCAGCTGGCGCGCATGCCGGAGACGCTTCAATAGCGCTTCTGCCTGTGCTGCCTGACGCTCAGCCCCTAGCTCACGCAACGACAGCATGGCCGCCTGCGCCTCTCGCTCGGCGGCGGGAAAGCGACTGAGCGCCGCCAACGATTGCCCGAGCGCGATGCGGGCCCGTCCCATTTCGTACGGCGCGCCGCTGCGCGCGAACAAATCTACGGCATCCTCCAGCAGGGTGCGCGCACTTGCATGGTCACCGGTGCCGGCCGCTACCAGACCGGCAACAAGCTTGGTGATGGCGAGCAGCGGGCTCGTTCCGACTTCCTCCGAAATCGCTGTCAGTTCGTCCAAGCCAAGTTGCGCCGCCTCGATATTGCCAAGCGCCAGGTGGGCTCTAGCCATCAAGTCCAGCCCGCCCACTCTCTGTGTACGGTTCTCGCGTGGTATATGGCGGAGGTAGCGCTCCGCATGCTCGAGCGCTGTTTCAGCCTCGCCCAGGTCAAGCGCCAGTCTCCCCATGCCCAGTTTCGCGGGGGGAAAGTGCAAGACCTGTTCGAACAGTAAGACTGCTTCATCTAGTCTGCCCTGCTGATAGCGAAGAAGGCCCTGCCGGGCGATAGCCTCGGCTAGGAAGGCCGGGCGCGTGGCCTGAAGGGCTTTGGTGGCTTCGGCCAGCTCCGACTCCGCTTGTTTCCAGGCACCTGCCCACATTAACACGCCTGCATAGTGGGATCGGCAGACACCAAGCATAGGAACATAGCTAATGCGCTCGCAGTAATCTTTTAGGCGCTCGCACCACTGGAGCGCTCGATCATAATCGAACACTCGCTCGCAAGCGAAGATCAAGCAGCAGCAAGTAGATCCGATGGCTGTGCTGTTGTGCATCTCGCCACCTATGGCCGCCGCCGTGGCCCCGTCAAGCCTGCGCATTCCCTCATCTACCTTGCCTTCGCTCACGAGTGCCAGGCCGTCAAGGGCCAGCCCAAACATTTCGAGATCTATCAAGCCCAGGGCGCGCCCGATCTCTGTACCCTGGGCAGCAAGCTGGCGAGCAGCACCGGGATCGGCGGCCCAGAGAATCGCGTTCTCGGCCTCGCGCAGCGCCAGCCACCCCTGCTCGCCGCACAACTCCAGATCATCGAGGAGACTGTGGGCTCGCTGCAGCCACCCGTTGGCAACCACCATCTGACCACGTACACCTAGATAGTCCCAGGCCAGCCAGATGGCCGCTCGCCCCGCTGCGCGTCTGTCCCCTCGTGCGCGGAAGAGCGCATAGGAGCGTTCACGAGCGTCGAATGCGCCATCCAGATCGTTGAGCCACCAGAGTGCCAGGCCGAGTCCTTCGCGCGCCTCTGCACTCTCCTGCGTGGTAAGCGCGGCGCGGAATTGGCCTGCAGCCTCGTCCCAGGCTCCATGTTCCAGAGCCTCGTACCCGGCGCCCAGTGGCCCATCCTTGGGGTTAGCTATCTCAGAGACATCTAGCATTTCGGCGGTCCTTTGCTGACGATTCCACCAGGTGACGTGGTGTTGGTAAGTAATATAGCATTCGGGTTTTGTCACTGACGACCACTAGACACCCGTGAGTGATGTGCCACCAGTCCCGTTTGTCCCATTGGGTGCGAACTCGGCAACATCCGAAGGATGCGCTTACCCCGATACAAATGACTCGTTGATATTTCGATAATGAGTCGATTCGAAAGAATCTGGACTGGCGTAACCAAGTGCTGAGTGTCTACGTTGCCGATTGTACCACACCTCCACATACTGGGGGTTTTTGCATGTCCCCCAAAACGGTGCATTTCAGGCTTCATAAGAAGATTATTGTAGTAGTGCGGCTAGAATGCGTCCATTCCAGACACGGATCAAGCATGTAGCCAGCACAGCCCCTCGATTGCACCTGTTCCTTGTTCGGCCTTATTATGCGGCGCCCCGTATAGTATTGTCAATAGCCCACCGGGGTCGGCACAAGACTGGCGAATGCCCTCATGCTTGGTTCTCAACTTCCCTGCTTCCTACCTGCCCTGGCCGGTGGTCAGATCGGTAGGCAAGAGGAGGACGCGCGCGTCCTCCTTCTCCAGGAAATGAAGAGTGCCGCGCATGGGCCAGGTGCGGATGATAGAACCATTGGCCGGCGCTGCCTCAACATCGGCCTCGGTCGCACCTTTCGCACCTTTCGCACCTTTCGCACCTGTCACGCCGCTGGTCGTTCCAGGCCAGCGCAGCCCAACGGCCCACAGTGCACCCAAGTAGTGCTGAGCCTGCAGGGCACACACTCTGCTGGCTGAGCGACAGTTGGGGCAGAGGGCGCGATGCCCTGGGCGCGCAGCCGCCAACGCCTTATCATGCCGTCGTCCATAGTTGACCCAGCTTACCAATCCTGTCCGGCTTGCCAGGCTTGCCAGGCTTACCAAGCTCAGTAGGCTCTGTGCTGGCTACTTGCCTCATCCGCACATCGAATGGCTTCATCCAAGGTAACACAATTGGCGATCCCAGGCACGGATGAGGCAAGTAGCCATAACAGGTGAGCTTTCCGGTTCTGGGAGGGTTGCACCACGATTATCGAAAGGTGGCATGAGCCCGGATTCGGTATGTAGCCATAACAGTATGTGCACGGTGTGGATTGCTCTTCACGGACAGGGACGGAAATAGGGGCAACATCGAGGTGGATCATGTCATACCCCGCTCAAAAGGAGGGGCACACGATCCAACCAACATGCAAGCTCTGCATGGCCATTGCCACGATGAGAAAACTGCTAACGATGGGTCACAGACACATCTACGGCAGGGACGGTATCGCTGACAAGGACCGCGTGCCTGAGGAGCCGGATGATGCTAACGCCTCACGTCCGGTTTTGAAGACGAGTCATTCCCGCGAGGGAGCGGCTTAGTTCAACACAGCTTCGCTCATTCTATCCCATAAACCCATGCTGAGGCCGCCTAAATAACTTTGCATCAGCCATGGTTTCCCTACCCTACACCCTGGACATCCCTGAACAAAAACCGTACAATACGAATAGGTCGAGTAACCAACCTATTCCCACAGAAGGAGCGCAAGAATGAAAGTCATTGGGTCTAGTGAACTAAAGACGCATCTGTACGATCTTCTCCGAGAAGTTCGGGAAGGAGAGATTATAGAAGTAACGCACAGAGGGGAGCGTATTGCGCGGCTGTCGCCGATTCGACGTGGCCCACAACTGAGCGGCGAAGAAATACGCGCAGTTATTCGCAGCATAGATGAATTAGCGGACGAGATAACTGCGGATTGGCCGCAAGGGGTAAATGTGGCGGACGCTATAGCTGAGGCAAGGCGCTAATGGCAGGAGCAGGCTTGCAAGCTGTGACGAGTACATCCACGTCCTATCAGTCGATAGTAATCGATACGAGTGCCTGGGTGAGTAGGCTCATTATAACGGACAGCAACCATCTCAAGGCGCGTGTCTGGTTAGACAACTTCATGTTAGGAGGTGGAACGTTGATAGCACCTACACTATTTGCCACCGAAGTAGGCGCAAACGTTTCGCGCATTACAGGTAAAGCGCACAGAGGTCGGGCGGCTGTTGTGCAGATCTACATCTTGCCACTAATGACCCTTGTACCCATGGATCAAGCATTGGTAGACGAAGCAACGGACATAGGGATCGACTTCGCTATCAAGGCATCTGACGCTTTTTTTGTCGCCATTGCCAAGCGACTCGGTATCCCGCTTGTTACCTTCGATTGGGATCAGTTGAATCGCCCGGCAAGCATCATTACTACAATTCAACCCTAACGAAAATCTCGATGACGAGAATTTCGATGCGAAACGCCCTGAAGGGTGCAAAAAGGTATCCGGCGCTTGTTGGTTCAAGAGATCACCACTCTCGGGTGCATTTCAGATAGGGGGCAGAGCCTGAGATAACAGGAGCTTGCCTGTTCCGGCTACTTAACATCATCCAGAGCTTTTCACCAGGCGTTTTCAAGCGCGGATGACGTAAGTAGCCCGGACAGCCCCAACCAGTCAATGATGTATGTGCGCAATCCATCGCACACTGCGTCCGCGTCCCAATTGGCACTACTGAGCAGGCGTTGCATACCTTGTGGTCCGCTTTCGGGCATAATCTCGGCCAGTTGCCCGCTATTCTTGCGCTCAGCCACGCTCAGCAGGCCAAGCATGCGGCGGCGCACCCGGGAGCGGGTCTCGGGACGTACAAAGTGGGGGAGCAGGCGCTGACAAAGGTGGTCGAACGCATTATTCCCTATCGCCCATATGTAAAATTGTTGCTTTCAGCTTGATTAGTCCTAGTCCTACAGCCGCACTTGTCTGCGAACCTATGCAACAATCCTGAAGTTACGCACGAGGCCGTGCGCTATTCTTCATAGGTATTTATCAGGTTTGCGCCTGGCTCTTGAGCACCAACTCGCAAGTGCGGCTGTAGTGCTAGAGGGTGTTATGAACTAGCTGATAGAATGGGGTATGAACAGAAAAGCGTACCCCGGGGGTGTGAGCGATGATGAGTGGTCGTTCGTCGCTCCCTACCTTACGCCTATGACAGAAGAAGCCCCACGACGAGTATATAGCTTGCGAGAAGTGTTCAACGACCTTCGGGAGCAAGTAAAACCGTGAAAGTACTGCCGGAGCCCTCGACCGATTCAACGGTGATCTCACCACCGTGCAGTTCAATGAGGCGCCGCACAATGGCCAGGCCCAGACCGCTGCCCCGCTCACCCCCAGTGCCCGGGGTACTCACGTTCCTGAAATGAGCAAACAACTGCGCCAGTCTGTCTGCCGGAATACCTATGCCGCTGTCTTGTACAATCAGAGCTACTCTGTCAGCCTGTCTCCGCACCGTTACGGAAACCTGACCTCCACGTGGCGTGAATTTAATCGCGTTCCCCAGCAAATTGCTGATCACCTGGTAGAGCCGATCATAGTCGGCCTGAACATGAGGCTCATCGCTGGTGGTCTCCAAGCTTATTGAGATCGACTTGGCCTCAGTGCGCACTCGCATATCGTCTACGGCGGTCTGGGCGACCTCACTGAGCAGCAATCGGGTAGGCTGTAGCCTTATTTGGCCCGTGTTGACCAGCGCAAGATCGGATAGGTCTCTCAGCAGCACCAGGAGCCTGTCGGTCGCATCGGAGATAGCGCGAACATAACGTGCAGGGTCAACGTTGCTCCCTGGCTTCTGTCTCATCAGCAACTGGGCTGAAAGGCGAATCGTAGTGACAAGCCCGCCGATGTCATGCGAGGTCACCGCCAGCAGTTCGTCCTTCAGACGATCAAGGGCCTGCAAGCGGAGGTTAGCCTCGGCAAGCTGAGCGTTTGCTTCCTCGGCTGCGCGGCGCGCCAGCAGCAACTCCTCTTCATACCGCTCACGCTGGCGCATTGGGACAAGAACTACGCTGTACTCGAAGCCCCCCTCAGT
>JBBSIK010000119.1:0-7671 GCA_038232115.1 Chloroflexia bacterium | reverse complement strand
TAACCACTCGTTCATTTTCTCATTGATCCATGATGAAGCATCTATAGCAGCCATAAACACACGATGGCTTTGTGGATCGAATAGAATCTTCTTCAGTTGCTGGATATCTTCCAGAATGAGATCTAATAAATCCGATCCTGATTTTGTTTGGATGTTCTGTTTTGCTTCTTCTACCGACGTTTGGCTAGTCTTAATCAAATCTGAAACGATTGCCGGATCGTTTTCGATTTGCGCTTGAGAATCCGCAGACGGCACACTGTTATTCCTTTTAGCGGAACTTTGTTCTTGCCGATCATCTGGTATAGATTTTATGAAATCTCCCCGCTCTATTATGGTCATGAGCGCGTCTTTCATGAGCGGATCGTGTTGTCCCATGACATTCAATAACTTTTCTCTGCCAGCAGGTGAAGCCAGTTGATGCGCGACATCGACAAATAACCTTCCACCAGCTTTACGCATGGGTGCCGGGGTCGTTAACAGGAAAAAAGACAATCCCAATGGTTTCATGGGATCGGTCATCATTTGTTGGTGACCCACAGATATATAGACGCGATTCTCTTGATCATTCGCTTCAGGGATGGGGTATAAAGTAGTGATTGGCCGACTCTGGACAATATAAAATGTATCATCAACCAAACACCATTCGATGTCCTGGGGGCAGCCGAAATGTTGTTCAATCTTTCTGCCTATGCGCTCAAGCTCTAAAATCTGCTCATCCGTCAGCGCTTGTCTGTTCTGCCTCTCAGGCTTAATCTCCTGTTCTTTCGTACCGCCACCTTTTAAGGCATAAATAGCCAGCTTCTTGGTGGCTATCTTCTTCTCGATAACCTTGCCGTTACGCACTTTATAGATATCAGGATTCACCAGGCCGGAGACCAGGGCCTCACCAAGTCCGAAGCTGGCATCAATGGATAACACCTTCCTGTTAGAAGTGACCGGATCGGCAGTAAACAAAATCCCTGCCGCCTGCGGGAAGACCATCTTCTGAACCACCACAGCCAGGCGAACTTTACGGTGGTCGAAGCCGTTTTGAATGCGGTAAATTACTGCCCTCTCTGTAAATAGCGATGCCCAGCACTTGCTGATGTGCTTGAGGATTGCCTCCTTTCCGACAATGTTCAAATACGTATCCTGCTGGCCCGCAAAGGAGGCCGTCGGTAAATCCTCTGCAGTTGCGCTGGATCGTACTGCATAGGCATTTTTTTCACCAAGCCTGGAGAGGAGGCGGGCGATCTCTTCATTAATGTCTTCAGGGATGGCTATCCCTTCGATGACCCTGCGAATCTCACCGCTAAGTTCACCGATTTTATCCCGGTCTTCCACCTTTAGAAGCGACAACTGATCAAGTAATTCGTTAATCGACGACGTTTCCCCAATGATTCTTTTAAAGGCTTCAGTAGAAATACAAAAGCCATCTGGTACGCGTATTCCTTCAATCTTGTATAGTTCCCCCAGGTTCGCGCCTTTACCCCCAACAACCATGCGTCTTGTTTTGTCAATGTCCTGAAGACCAAGTACATATGAACTCATAGTTTTACCTCAAGAGCAACCAGCCGCCGCTTGCTCTGGGAACTGATAGTTAGTAGGGCTCCGGCTGGTGAGCCATGCATGGGAACGCGAATCGTGGGCTGCCGCAGGCTAAGCAGCATCTCGATGTCCAAGGCTCTGCCACGCTTTTCCATGCTTGATTGAGCTGATCGTAGTTCTTCCATGCAGGCAGCCCCTAGACGAGGTCAGGCGGCTGGTGGTAGTCCGCTTAGTATAACAACAGTGCCTGTCGAAGAAATCGTACCGTGGACGGTTTTTTGTAGAGGACCGATTTGGTATACTTATATTGTGAAATTGTGAAAGGCAGCTGTTTTCCTCTCCACTGCATGCCGATCCGTGATGCGCTTCCTTGTGGGAGAGCATCTTTACATCCAGACATCCATCTTGACAGGATTCTTTTGAAGAAAGAACGTCTAGTATTACAGTGACACCTACAAGGCTTCTCGACTGGATGTTGTGTGGAGACTGCCAAGCTGACCCCTACATCTTGGGCATTTCGGTCGAACTGTCACTGCAATACTAGAGCGCGATCGCTAGATGATCCTGTTTTCAGTCTCTGTTTTTCAACTTTCGCCAGCCGCCTGCGCGATTGTTGGCAGCGATCTGTTTGAACATGGAGGTGAGTGCCTGTGCGTTGATCCGTTCGCCCTGGTGGATGGCCACTGTTCGTCCGGTTTTGTTGTCGTGCCCACCCGTAATTATGCCTTCAGCGCGCCTTACGAGTGTTGGACTGGTATTCTGGGTACTCAGCACGAGACTAGGCGAGGTTAGCGCGGATGCCTTTCGCTACTTCTAGCAACTTGTCGGAGCGACCGGCAAGCACATGCGACCAAAATGCTAAACAATCTGCATCAGCAGGAACTATCGATTGGAAACAACTATGTTCAATTTCCACCTCGGTGAGGATAGTGAAGTACGCGTCGATAATCTTGCTTCCGCGCCGCACCCGAGTGCAAAACCCGGCGAAGTCATTACTTTCGGCACCCATCCACAGACGGCGGACGGCACCGACAGAACGCCGATCAAGTGGCAGGTGCTGCAAAACTCCGGTACCGGTAGCGAGCTGTCCATTTTGAGCAAGTATATTCTGGTCTGCAAGCGGTATCACAGTGAGTTTGTAGATATTACCTGGCGTGACTGCGACCTGCGGAAGTGGCTGAACGATGAGTCCTACAACGCCGCGTTCAATGCCGCCGAGAAGGAAGTCGTCGCGGCCATACTTTGCACCGACAACGGAGAGGGTAGTCCGGACACTGAGGACAAGGTTTTCTTGCTCAGCGTTGCCGAGGTGAGGAAACTAACCAATGTAGCCGGCAAGGATATTTTCGACAGGGAGCGTCGTGCAGTAGGAACCGAATTTGCCGGGCTAAGAAAGGCTGACGGATGTCGCTTGTATGTGTATGACAAAAGCGTCAGCGCTGACTCTATAACCGAGAACGGCAGAAAGCATGGCTGCTTGTGGTGGTGGCTGAGAACCCAGCCCAGCAGTTCCTCACGTGCGGCTTTTGTCGGCGCCCGCGCCAGCATCCGCGGCTATGCTCGCGTCAACCGCATCAGCTATGGTGTGCGCCCCGCTCTAAGGCTTAACCTTGTAGGTTAAGGAGCAGGACCGGAGAGTGCAGTCCCAACAGCACCGGCGCAAATGCGCTATAAGAAACGAATTCAAGCTTACTGACCCGAGGACAAAGAAGCGAAGATGTGAAGATGTGATAGGACGGAGGCATAGGAGCACATACTAACAGCGCATTTCGAAAGCTGGTCGATCCTGTAGAACAAGGATATGGCCAGGCCGTTAGTAACTAACGAGCTACAGGAAGTAATTGAGTTGCTGCAAGGTCCAACTGAACAGGCTTGATCTGATCTTTGTGACCAGCCGATATGGAGAATGCTTTGCACCCCACACCAGATCGGGACCTGAATAGGCTGCTCGATGTGCTGTTGCAGAACGTCCAGACTATTCTGGGACCGCACTTTGTGGGCATGTACCTGGAGGGTTCTCTGGCGAACGATGCCTTCGATCAGGCGAGCGATATCGACTTCATCGTCGTCACTCAGCAGGATATTACAGAAGACCTCTTCCTGGCGTTGCGAGCAATGCATGATCGCATCGTCTCTCTTGACGCGCGCTGGGGCTTCGAGTTGGAAGGCTCTTACGTTGGGCGGCAAGCGCTAAGGCGTAAGCGCAAAGATGAGGTACTCGATCCTCATGCTCGTGGCCCTCATGCGCACCCTCTATACCCGAATCTTGAGCGCGGGCACGGTGAGCGTCTTAAGATGGCTCCGCACGACGAATCCTGGCTGGTTCACCTATCCATACTAAGAGAACGGGGAATAACGCTAGCGGGCCCGCCTCCGCAAACCCTCGTTGATCCTGTTTCACCCACCGAATTGCGGCAAGCAATGCTGTCCGTCCTGAGCGAGTGGCCCGCGCCCCTTCTGGAGCAGCCTGAAAGACTGGCGGTCTGGGGTCTTCACACATACATGGTCGTCACCCTCTGCCGCATATTGTATACGTTGCACCATGGCACGGTCACTTCCAAGACTATTGCGGCACGCTGGGCGCAAGAAACATTGGATAATCAGTGGAAGCCATTGATTGAGCGAGCTTGGGCCTGGCGCTACCATCCACAGCCGACAGCCTCCGACGAGGAGGTGGAGGAAACAACGGCTTTCATCCGGTATGTCCTGGAATACAGCCGAGAGTTTGCGGGAGCGGGCTAACAGACGTCACGCCAGCACAACCAGTGTCGCCGCGCCGGTTCTCGTGTAACCAATTCCGCTCTACGCCAACCGAGGTATTGAAAGAAGCTCTAAGTAAATGGAGGGACAAGTGATTTTCTCTAAGAGCCGAGATCCCAGGCTTGTTACCGTGCGTCGTGGCGGTACCTTGCAAGACGCTGATCATCACCTTCTTGCTGTGTGGGCAGCCGATTGCGCAGAGCACGTACTGCACTTCTTCGAGCAAGCGCAACCCGGGGACGACCGACCGCGCCGAACTATCGAACTGGCGCATGCCTGGGCGCGAGGTGAGATTACGATGACCGAGGCCCGCACGGCTGCCGGTCACGCTAACGCCGCGGCCAGACCTCTCTCTGGCGCAGCGAGGGGAGCGGCTCACGCTGCCGGACAAGCCGCAGCTGTGGCTCATGTGGCAGCTCACGAGCTGGGGGCCGCGGCCTACGCGATCAGGGCCGTGCGGGCAGCCGTAGCCGTGCCTGCGGCAGCCCCTGAAGATGAGCGTGACGAGGCTGGTCGAGTGGAGTGCCGGTGGCAGCGTGCACAGCTTCCCGGCGAGATCCGAGAACTGGTGCTTGACGACCAGAGGTTACGCAATGATAAGTGCTGGTTCTTATTCGATTGCTGACCAGAACTAACCAGTGCTGAGCAGTGCTGAGCAGTGCTGAGCAGTGCTGGCCAGCTTGCGCTAACCAGCCCGCCCGGATAGATCATACGAGCATCTTATCCTCCTAACATGTTGTCTTTGAGCCAGGAGCATAGCTTATCAGCTTTTCAGGTTTTCAGAGGTTGCAGATAGCCCTATCCCTAATGTGGGGTTGAAACAGAATAAGACGGGTTATCCGGAAAGGTCAATGGTGGCCACCACGCAGATACGGTTGAGAGAAACGCGGGCGCGGGAATAGACAACAACCCGTCGGGTCCGGCGGGTTGTTGGGTGTGCTCAGGCTTTTCCCTCAGCGCGCTCATTCAGGAACATGGTGAAGTCGTAATCGCCCGGCGACTGGCCGTAGCTGGTCAGCAGCGCGGCGGCCTCGCTGCGGTGCTGCGTGGCATGGTTGATGGCATCCAGCAGGATGTGCCACACGACATGCTCGCGCACCGCACCAGGGATGACATAGCGGACAGTGCCGTTCAGCGTTTCCTCGGTCAATGTGTCGATATAAGAGCGCATCTCCCGTTGTTCCGTCATCCAGCGCTCTTGGAGCGCGGCGAACGTCGGGAAGGCATCTTCGTGAAGCTCGGTCGCGTCATAGGCCGCCTCGTCTGCCAGAGGTTCCTTGTAATACCCCTGGAGAGTAATCCGCCACTGCCAGATATTGTCCAGCATGTGGACCATCGTGGCGCGCAGCCCTGCGTGCCCGGTCCCGAAGGGGTTCGGAGCGGCGTACTGCTTCGGACTCAGCCTGGCGCACGCCGCCAGGATGCGCGCATCGGCCCAGTCATTGTAATCATACAGCAGCTTGATTTCACCGATTTTCATCGTAGTATCTCCGTAGTATCTCCGCCTGATTAGTCGTCGCAGTGCCCGCCGATGGTAATTGGCAACCTCGATGCAAATACGATAGATCTGGTTTCGGATGAAGGAGTCCGCTCAGTATGGCACAACCGGTCTGCAGGCGCAAAACACCAGCGAACCGCCGCGATCAACCTCGGGTGGTTCTCACGCTATGCGGATGATGATCTGATTCGTCCATGAGCCTGAACAAACCAACTGACGACCAGAGGCTGCGCAATGAGAAGTGCTGGTTCTTATTCGATTGCTGACCGCTGACCAGCTTACCCAGATAAATCGCGTGAGTATCTTGTTCTGCTGACCTGAGCGCAGGCAGCTATGCCTGCGGCACCGCAATCACTCCTCGCCTGATTCTCGAAAATCGTAGCGCATGATCGGACGGGGCGGTACGTGCCGGGCCACTTCCTTGAACCCGGCGCGCCTGAACGTCGAAACGAAGCCTGTGGAGGATGCGCTTGGGGTCAAATCCGCATCAAGTGGGTAAGCTTCGAGCACGGGCACACCGGCTTGCCTTGCGGCTTCTATTGCCGCCCCGATCAGCGCCGACGCCACGCCCTTCTTGCGGTAGCCCTTGCGTATGTAGAAGCAGGAGATCGCCCACACGGGCACATCATCTACTCGCTTGAGCCGCCAGGCTCGGTCAAGCCACGGCAAGTCGTCACGAGGGGTAAGCTGGCACCAACCCGCGGCCAGGTCGCCGTCCAAGGCGAGCAAGCCGGGAGGCGGGCCGTTCTCTACCAGCTCACGAAAGGCCGCCTTATTCTCTTCGCAGGGCCTCTTGCGGTACTGGTCGCCTATTCGCCAGTACATACACCAGCAGAGACTGACAGGCCCGACCGCGCTGAAGAGGTCTTCGAACGCGGGCCACAAGTCGGGCGTGAGAGGGTGAACAGTCAGTTCCATGTTGCCAGTCCAGTGGTCATTCTGGATGCTGCCCATACTGCCCGTACTCCTCATCGGTGACGTGCTCGCCCCAGGTCGCGCTGTTGCCTTCGTCGTCCACCTCCAGTATCGCAAGGTGGGTCATGAAGCGATCTGGGGTGGCGCCGTGCCAGTGGTCCTCTCCCGGCTCGAAGAACACCCGGTCTCCGGGGCGTATGACCTCAGCCCCCGCCTGCGGCTCATGCCCGCCGCGGCGCTGGCACAGCCCGATGCCCTCAGTGACGTAGATGGTCTGGCCGTTGGGGTGCGTGTGCCACGCCGTTCGGGCGCCGGGTGTGAAGTGGACGCTGCTCGCGCTCAGACGGGAGGCCCCCGATGGCGTCGCGACAGTGTCTATGTAGACCGTGCCAGTGAACCACTCACTGGGCCCGGGTCTCGTCTCAATAGAGTTCCTGGTTATCTGCATTTGTCTCTCCTCGGTCGCCTCATTGGGTACTCCATACAGCGCCATGGTTCCACTAGATCAGTTTCTTCTTCACGGCACAAGCAACAGCTTGCGCAGCCTTGCGCACTCCTAACCTAGCGTACAAATCCGAAAGCTGACTGCCAACATACGACCCGGACAAGGACAGCTCACCAGACAGCAACTGCCCATCTGAGGCACTTGCGCAAGTGCCCAATCACATACTACTTGACGATCTGCTACGCGTACTATTACGCATGCTATCTGGTACGTGGTCCTCAGCCTCGCACGGCCATACACTCAATCGAAATGAGGAGCCCACGTGGTAACTGCACTATCGGAACGGACCGCGCCGGCGGGTTGTTGGGGAAGTACTCGGAGTAGAGTTGATTGAGTGTAGCAAAGGCCGTGGGATCGGCGCAGAATATAGTGGTCTTCACCACATGGGCCAGGCTGCTGCCCGCTGCCTGGAGTACCGCTGAGAGGTTCTCGAACGCCTGCCGTGCTTGTTCCTCGAAGGTATCGC
>JBBSIK010000118.1:0-7703 GCA_038232115.1 Chloroflexia bacterium | reverse complement strand
TGGCACCGAATAATGGCTGATCGCAGCATCGAGCAGCTACAACAGGTGCTTCGTGCCGACTACAAGAGTCAGTTACAGCAGTTCACGCAGGCCCATCTCAGAGCTACACCGGAATACCGGATCGTCGACACCAGTGGCCCTGACCACGCCAAGCACTTCCATGTCGAAGTACGATTGAGCGAGAGAGTGCTGGCAGGGGGAGTGGGTCGGAACAAGCAAATAGCAGAGCAGGCAGCGGCACAGGCGGCATTGAGCAACCTGCAAGCGCAAGCCACTCCGCAAGATGGCGAAGCAATCGCTGTGGAGTATACAACTGCAAACCCGGATGATTTCTACGATGAGATTAACGAAGAAGTAGGGAGGTAGCACGGCACACATGGCGCACTTAGAGGACATGACGATATTTTCAGGCCGGGCCAATCCTGAGCTTGCCGAGGCCACAGCCGCCAAACTGAATTCCAGCCTCGGCAATCTGGAGGTCTTCGAGTTCTCCAACGAGAATATCTTTGTCAAAATAGACGAGAGCGTGCGGGAGAACGACGTATTCATCATCCAATCGCTCACCTCTCCGGTCAACACATCTATTCTCGAATTACTCATCATAATAGATGCCGCAAAACGTGCCTCCGCCGGGCGTATCACGGCTGTGATCCCTTACTACGCATATGGCCGCACCGACAAGAAAGACCAACCCCGCGTACCTATCACTTCGCGCCTGATAGCTGACCTTATCACAGTCGCGGGCGCTCACCGCGTGCTCACCATAGATTTGCACGCCGGGCAGATACAGGGCTTCTTCAACATCCCGGTGGACGAACTCACCGCCATGTACCTGCTGGCCGACCACTTTATACAGAAGGGCATCCCTGATCGCGTGGTGGTGTCCACCGACATCGGGAACGCCAAGCGAGCACGCAACTTCGCCGAGTTAATAGACGCTCCCCTCGCCATCGTGGAGAAGCGGCGCAGCGGCAACATTGGCAGCAGCGAAGTTCTCAATATCATCGGCGAGGTAGAGGGGAAGAATGCCATCCTCGTAGACGACGAAATCGACACGGCAGGCTCGATCACGCAGGCGGCCTGCAAGGTGCTAAACATCGGCGCAAAGGCCATCTACGCCTGCTGCACCCACCCCATCCTCTCAGGCCCCGCGATAGACCGCCTGCGCGACAGCCCCATACAGGAGCTTGTTACCACCGACACAGTGCCCATCCCACCCGAGAAACGGATCAGCAAGATAACCATCCTGAGTATGTCCGGCATGCTGGCCGAAACGATCTCCCGCATCCACACGGGCCGGTCCGTTGGCGCGATGTTTGAGGCAAGCAGGGCAGGGATGCTCGACAACAATTGAGGGTGCACCTGCGGACGCCTCAATTTGTAAGCGTACACCGGCGTGCTCGCAACATGGTGGAGGACGGCCCGAAAAGTGCTCTACAAGTCCCAATAAGTAGTGGCAGCTATGTTGCTGCGACCCTGACTGCATATTATTACACAGCTACTCCACACACTTCCAGTTAGTGCGATTGCCAAAGCGCTTGTGTGTGACTGTCTCAGTAGCAAGAGCTAACACTACAGATTAAATGAATGGTGAATGCGATTTGAGGGCTAGCCTATCACCAAGTGGGAGGTATCAGCGAGGCTGCACAATCTCGCACGGAGCAAAGACTGCTCAAATCGCTCAAATGGTCCTTCGTCAGCGCAATCCAGGTATATGACTGTACGGGTTTTTGGCGCATGTGTCACATAAACACGTACTACGTGATAGTCACTCCTGAAAGCGATGCGAGAAGGATAGGAAAAGGGAAAAGAATAGCTGCGCTCTTCACTCTGCTATGTCACGTTGCACGATGAACAGGTGTTGAAGCCACATCTCTTGAGGAGTGAGAATATGGAAAACACTAAAACGGCAAGCAGGTTAGTTACCCTGGCGATGGTCCTTACACTGGCTGTCTTCGGGTTTCACCCTGCTATAACCAGCGCATCGAGCCATCGAGAAGCGCCTAACATAATTCAAGATCCCACGGCGGATAACACGGATGTCTACGCCTTTGTTAGTCCCGACAAGCCGGACACGGTGACATTCGTTGCGAACTTCATCCCATTTGAGCATCCTGGTAATGGTCCGAACTTCTACCGCTTCGATGATGGAGTGCAGTATGCGATCAATATAGACAATGTTGGAGACGCTCAGGCACACATCACCTACCAGTTCCGCTTCAACACCCAGTACACCAAACCTGACATCGCTGATTACAACGATGGCCCTATCGAGAGCATCGACTCTGCCAATCTCAATGTGAAGCAGCGCTATACCGTCACCCGCGTGGATAACGGCAAAGCAACCACAGTAGGTCAGGACCTGTTGACTCCTCCCGATTACGTCGGTGTCAAGTCAACGCCTAATTACGAGGCGCTCTCCAACGCGGGTATACACGACCTGAGCGATGGCAGCAAGGTGTTCGCAGGCCAGGCGGACGACTCGTTCTTCCTCGACTTCAGCATATTTGATCTGCTGACGGTCCGTAAACTGCCAGGTAACGCGGGTGGTGGTGTAGACAGCCTCCGAGGCTTTAACGTCCATACCCTTGTGCTACAGGTGCCAATCACCGGCTTGACTCAGAATGGCGCCAAGCCCGCAGCCCCTACAGACGCTAACGCGATTATAGGTGTTTGGTCAACGACCAGCCGCCAAACGACACGTGTGCTCCAGCCGGGCGGCAAGCCTGCTATGGGTAGTGGAGACTTCGTGCAAATAAGCCGCCTGGGGGCGCCCCTTGTCAACGAAGCGGTTGTTCCGTCGGGTATGAAGGACCTCTTCAACAACTCCAAGCCAGCCGATGATGCACAATTCCTCTCTTATGTTACGGATCCCTTGCTGGCCAAGAGCCTCAAAAAGATATATAACATCCAGGTTCCACCCGCCCCGAGAGATGACCTGGTAGCGGTCTTCTTGACAGGCGTCAAGGGCTTAACCATGCCCCCCAATGTAAAGCCTTCCGAAGAGCTAAGGCTCAACATGGGCGTCCCACCCAGCGCTAACCCGAACAGACTAGGCGTGGTCGGTGGTGACATGGCAGGCTTCCCCAACGGGCGCAGACTAACAGACGATGTGTTCGATATCGAAGTAAAGGGCGTAGCGGGTGCCATATATCCGATGTTCCACCCCGACTTCAAGCCCGACCCATTGGCTGCACAGCTTGGCGATGGTGTGGACACGAACGACGTGCAGTTCCGCGCTGCTTTCCCCTACGTGGCGCTGGCGCACTGTGCCACTGATTGCGAGGGAGGAGACACAGGGGCGAACATGGCTGGACAGGGACCTACACCTGTACCTGTACCCCCAGTTCAGCCTCCGGTTGCGACCCCACCCGCAGCGCAAACACCCGCACCCCAGCCTACTATGTCCGGCATGACCCCTGGCATGCCCAAGACAGGTAGCGGCTTTGAGATAGACCACCTGGGCGACATCTACGGTATAGCTCTAGGGCTAGCCGCTGCTCTCGGTGGCGTGGTACTCATGGGCGGCTGGGCGCTCCGCTGCAAAGGTGCAGAAGATAGAGTAAAGAGGTAACGGGAGAGCTAGCTAACCGATTATCTCTTGGGCAAAGGGCAAGCCTTCAGGGCTTGCCCTTTGCTATTACTACCACACCGTCAAGCATCGTAGATCATCAAACAGATGCGCTACTACCTTTGCGCTACTACCTTCCGCGTGTGTTCACCAGAATCACCCCCAGCAGGGCGATCACGCCACCTACAAGAGACAACGCCGTGGGTATCTCGCCCAGCCATAGCCAGCCTATCAGAATAGCAAGCCCGGGTGACACATACAAAAAGCTGGTGGCGACCGAGGCGGGCACCCGCGACAGGGCATACGTCCAGGTGACGTATGCAAACGCACCGGGCAAAACACCCAGATAGAGCACCGACAGCGTAGCTTCGGCTGGCGCTCTGGCTACTTCGTCAAGTACACCCGGCGCAAAGACCAGCAGAAGTAGCGTGCCTGCCCAGATGCTGTAGGCGGTGAAGTGGAGCGGCTTATACCTGCGGAGATAGGGCTTCTGGAAGACAAAATACAGGCTGGTGCAGAGCGCCGCTCCCACTATGAGCAGCGCGCCCAGATCGAGCTGCACGCCGCCACCTTCTCCCAGAGCAATGAGGGCCACACCGGTGAAGCTAATCAGGATGCCGAGCCAGCCCCACGGCTTCAACCGCTCATGGAGGAACCCCACCGCGAGTAGCGCCGTAAAGACCGGCCCGGACCCAATCAGCAGGCTGGCGGCACCCGCCGTGACGGTCACCTCACCCTGGTTGAGCAGCACGTGGTAGGCCGTAATACCGCTCGCCCCAAGCAGCATAATGGCAGGCACATCTCGCCAGGCAGGTAGCGGCATTCTTGTGATGAGAGCGTAAGCGCCCAACGTCAAAGAGGCGACCGAGAAGCGAACAAGCGCCAGGTGCGCAGGCGAAAAGGCGCTCAGGCCCTCGCGTATCGCCGCAAAAGCCGAGGCCCATAGCAATATTGTCACGATCAAAGCCGCGAGCGTTCGATTGTCCATGCGACTGCCCGCATTTCTCACGACTTGATCTCAGGCAACTTACATGCCTGGTTGTACTGCGGTGCGCCCATTCTACCCATCAAGGCCCCACCACTTTCACCGTTCGCACATACGTCAAGATCAGCCAGTTATCGGTCTTCACGCGCAGTGCCACGTCCCTGGGCGGCTCAACGCTATCTGCCGCATGCCACTTGAAGCGCAGCATTGTCACCCACTGTCCGCTTAGAGTCTGCTCGCGTGTGGTGGTCACATCCGAGATTTCGGCACCTTTTAGCCAGCCTTCGTCGCGCTGTATGTCCTGCTGGAAGAGACGCTGGTGCCACCCTTTGTCGTCGCTGTAATGGTCGCCCAGCAGTTCCGCCGTCCAGGTGTTGCCCGTGTTCACCGCACTGAGGTAGACCAGACCCGCCGCCGAGGTCTGATCAAGGAGAAGGAGCAGGGCCGTCGAGCCGATGCACATCAGAGGCAGCAGAATGAGTAGCAGCACCTTTGCCAGGCGGCGTGCAAAGGTGCGTCGCTGCGGCTTTTCCTGGCCTGTTCTTAGTGCGCTATTCATCTTATGCCTGACTACCCGGAGACATGGCAAAACAAAGAGGTGAGCATATGGTGAGCTAACATGCGGGTAGTCATCAGATAGCTACCTCTTGACCTTTTAGTGGGTTATGATGGGCCGGCTATTGCATTGTTCTCAGGTGAGGCTGTAGACGATCACCAAGCAGACTGCCCTGCTCCGCGCCTAATTGCTCCCACCTGAGCCATTACAAAATGCTGGGTGCGCAGCCTTCGTAATATCAGCCTTAACGGAAGAGGAAACTCTCGTACTGCTGCCTTGATACCAACCGGTTCAGGCTTCTTTATAGCATATTCTCTCCCATGCCAAAGCAGAGTAGCCCTACCACCAACCAGCACATTGCGATACCAATCCACCTCAGGTCCATAAGTTAATGCAATCACAAAACCATCTGCGGTCCGCCTGACTATGATCGGAGTCTCATAATGCTTTCCGCTACGACGACCAATATGATGAATAGCAGCAATGGGGCTGTGAGAAGAGCCCGCAAACTTGAGCATCATTGGATTCAATATATGTTTGTTAAAGGAGCGTATTTGGTCACGATGACTTTCTATGATGTTGTGCCTCCTTATTCGCATGAGGGTAATTACCAGTATTTCTACTGGCCCTCCCCAGGTCTACTCCATGCATCGTCATGCATCGTCGTGCGAGAGGTCTTAAGCTGCGACCTTTACGACTTTGCATCAGACCTGGTCATATTACGTCTTGCACAAACGTCAGATCCCCAGCTCGACTGGAAAGGGGCGACGCCAGCGCAGGTTAGGCTCGCGGGCGGCGGTGACCTCGTCCAGGCGACCCAGTTCGGTGGTGATGGGAGCAGCATGTAGCAAGTCTGGATCGGCCCGCGCCTCCTCGGCTATCGCTTTCATCGCCTCTATAAACTGGTCTATCGTCTCCTTCGACTCCGTCTCGGTAGGCTCTATCATCATCGCCTCTTCCACGATGAGGGGGAAGTAGACGGTGGGCGGGTGCATACCGTAGTCTATCAGGCGCTTGGCGATGTCGAGCGTGCGGATGCCCGTTTCCTGCTTGATGTTCTTGCCCGACAGCACCACTTCATGCATGCAAACACGGTCGTAGGGCAGCGCATACGTACCCGATAATTTGGCGCGTATATAGTTAGCGTTGATGATCGCGTCCTCGCTTACCCGCTGTAGGCCCGGCAGACCCAGATGGCGGATGTAGGTGTAGGCGCGCACGTGCATGCCGAAGTTGCCCCAGAAGTTCTTCACTCGGCCCACCGTCTGCTCAGGCTCCACGAAGACATATTTATCGCCCTCTTTGCCGATGATCGGACCCGGCAGAAACGCGGCTAGAGGTCCCCTGCAAGCCACAGGCCCACTGCCTGGTCCACCACCACCGTGCGGAGTGGTGAAGGTCTTGTGTAGGTTAATGTGCATAACATCGAAACCAAGATCGCCAGGACGTATGTGACCCACAAGCGCGTTCAGGTTCGCACCGTCGCCATACATAAGCCCGCCCGCTTTATGCACGAGCTTACTGATCTCCAGGATGTTCGGCTCGAACAGACCCAGCGTGCTCGGCACTGTTAGCATCATCCCTGCCACCCGGTCACTTAGCACGCCCTTGAGAGCATCGAGGTCAACACCACCATCCGGACCTGACTTGAGGCTGATGATCTTGAAGCCCGCAGCTGCAGCGGTGGCAGGATTGGTACCGTGTGCCGAGTCTGGCACAAGCAGAGTGTCGCGCTGGATGTCGCCACGTGAGCGATGATAAGCACGGATCATCAAGATGCCGGTGAATTCGCCATGCGCACCTGCGGCAGGTTGGAGCGTCACGGCGTCCATGCCGCTGATCTCCTTGAGCATGTCCTGTAGCTCATACTGCACCTGGAGCGCGCCCTGCACGCAGTCAACGGGCTGGTATGGGTGTATGTGCGCCCATCCAGGCATGATCGAAACGTCCTCATGCACCTTGGGGTTGTACTTCATCGTGCAAGAGCCGAGAGGGTAAAAGCCGATGTCTATGCCGTAGTTCTTCTGGCTCAATCGCACAAAGTGTCGCGTCACGTCTATCTCCGACACCTCCGGCATATCGAGTTCCTGCCGCATCAGCGAAAAGTCAAGCTCCGGCGCTTCGTCCATATCAACCTGGGGCAGTGAAAAACCGATGCGCCCAGGGCTGCTCATCTCAAAGATTAGGGGTTCTATGCTCATATTCAGTCCTCTTGAAACGTTATAGGGTTCGCTAAAGACAGATGCTGCTATCCAAGAAACGCTCTTTAGCAAGGCGCATCACGTTTCAGACAGCGCCGCCAGCCTGTCCATCTGCTCTTTCGTGTTCAATTCGGTAACGGCGAGCAGCCAGACGTTTTCTATGCCGTCTACCTCCGATGTGCCGCTTATGTCGAGGCCGCCGGTGATCTTGTGCTCCAGTAGGCGCTTGTTCAGTTCGCTGGGCGAGATTGGGGTTTGCACGGCGAACTCTTTGAAGAACGGTTCGCGGCTGATGATCTTGTAGCCGGGCAGTTTGGCGAGACGGTTGGCAAGATAATGGCTGCGCTGGTAGCAAAGCTCGGCCACACGCTTCAGGCCTTGCGGACCCAT
>JBBSIK010000117.1:0-7756 GCA_038232115.1 Chloroflexia bacterium | reverse complement strand
TAACGCATTGTGAACTCTTTGAGACCAAGCAGGCTCTACTCGCAGCAGCCCAAGCTTGCTTCAACCGCTTCAACCAATGCCTACAGAAAATCCTGTCAGTTATCGGCTCCAATGCCCCTAAAGCTACTTGATTGTACTTAGGCAGCAAATAAGAACTTTGCGTTCGGTAAGCTCAACAAAGAAAGCTTTCCGAGAAGTTGGAAAGCTTTCTTTATTAGCCTGCACAGCAGAGTCTATACTAACAAACTCGGCCCACGCAGCGCCTAAGATTGATCGGCAGCGCCAGGATTGTCGCCATTCCCTGCATCGTCGCCGGGAGCGGGCGCTGTTTGTGACCCCGAGCCTCGGACGATGATCTCACGCACCTCGCTCTGGAAACGCTCGACTGCTAACCGGAGGTGGTGGATGGCTTCCTGGTCGCCTGACAATATCGCACTCCGTAAACCTCCCCTGATGGTCCCATTCAGGCCATTCAGCGCATCGCGCAGGAAGTTGATTTCGTGCAGGCTTGCACCGGCTGGCACATTGTCTTGGAAGCGCGACCAGAACGCCTGGACGGGGATTGCATGCTCTTTCAGTTCGGCACGTCCGGCATCGGCAATCTGATATACCCGCCTTCCATTTTCCTGGTCTGAGCTTACCAGGGCAAGGTCCTCAAGGTATTGCAGGGTTGGGTAGAGCGTGCCGGGGCTGGGCGAGTACCGGCCTTGCGTGCGCTCTTCAAGCTGCTTGATGATCTCGTAGCCGTGTTTCGGACCGTCGTTGAGCACGTCCAGGATGATATACCGAAGCAGGCCTTTCTCCAGCCGGTTGCGGCCACCACCGGGGCCACCGAAGAAGCCTCCCCAGGGTCCACTATCGCCTGAACCACCATGACCAAATAGGTCTGGCCGGCCCCATCCTGGTCCTCGCCCGTGTCCGTGACCCATCATGTGGTGACCTCTGTGCCGGGGTACTTGCCACTGGGTGCCACACGTTCTGTGTTCGTGTTGCCTGAATTCTTCTCTCATGTCATTCTCCTTGTTGGTTTACTTAGATATATAAAGATATATCTTATAACTTACTTTAGCATAACTTTGTTGCTTTGTCAAGCCCTTTTCCAGAGATTCCAACTGCAATTATCACAGAATGACTGTCTTAGCAGGCAAAATGTACTAAGCACGCATCGCAACCATGCTTGTCATTTCACTGTTAATCCTGGTACAAATACCTATAACCAAACGCATCGCCTCCATCCTCCTAGAAAGGTCTTTTTGTTCGTTATGCCCAAACTTCGCAGCACCACCCGCAGTCGAATGCGTAATATCGCACTCGCCCTTCTCATCCTCGCCACATCGTCCCTCGTCTATCGTCCCTCGTCCTTTGCGCAAGCAAAAGGCGATTTCGTCACCGTGCAGGGCAGCAATCTCGTCTTCCAGGGCAGGCCAATCAAGCTAAAGGGTACCAACTTCTATCCAAAGGACAGGCCCTGGGCCGATATGTGGACGAAATGGGACGGCCCGGCCACCCGCGCCGACCTCGCACGGGCGCAGGAGCTTGGCATCAACTCGGTGCGCGTGCTGGTGCCTTATAAGCCGGTGAACGGCTGGACGGACAAGGATAGCGGCCAGGTTGTGCCCGAATACCTGAACGAGTTGCAACAGTTTGTGCAGATGGCAGGCGAGATGAACATGAAGGTGATTGTCGCCCTGTTCGACTTCTACGATCCCGCAGACGATACCAGCATGACGCCCGCCATCTCCACCGGCGAGCGCGAGAGGCGCAACAAGCTCTACTTGCAGGGGATAATAACCACCTTCGCCAATGACGACCGCGTGCTGGCCTGGGACCTGCACAATGAGCCTGACCTGTACAGGACCTGGGACGACTTGCGGGACCCCGCATCGTCTATCGCCTGGATGGGCCGCATGGCCGCCGAAATCCGCCGCCTGGATCCCAACCATCTGCTGACAGTGGGCATGTCCGACTTCCAGAACGTCTTTACGGCGGACCTCACGGGCGCGCCCTCCGAGAACGAGAAGGCACGAGGTCTGACGCCTGCCGACCTGAGCGACTTCCTCAGCTTCCACAGCTACAACGCGGGCAACATGGACTGGCAGATCCACTATATACGCGCCCACTCCAACAAACCGCTGGTATTGCAGGAAACAGGCTGGCCCAGCGGTCCACCATGCTCGTCGCCGGACTATGGCGAGGCCCAGCAGACGTATCTCTATGGCGCGATGGTAGCCGCGGCGCGCAAAACAGACCTTGCCGGGCTGATGCAGTGGCAGCTATGGGACCTGTTCCCTGGCGCTTCGCTGGGTGGGGGCCGGGAATCGCACGAGGACTACTTTGGTTTGCTGCGACGCGACGGTACGTGGAAAGCGGCCATGCCTCTTTTCCGCGATGGCTGGCCTGGCGCACTCGCAAATCTAGCTGACGCAAATAGCACCGGCCCCACCTCATCAGCCGACTCTTTGCCGAGCATCACAAAGACCGATTTTCCCCTCACCGTCATGAAAATCGCACCCTCGCCGCCCGATCCCCTTTACCAACCGCCGCTCTATTTCGCCGAGACGGGGCACTACATAAATGGCGTGTTTCGAGATTACTGGCGGCGGTTTGGCGGCATTGGAGTGTTCGGCTATCCCTTGACCGAGCAGCGGCTTGAAGGCGACCTGTGGGTGCAGTACTTCGAGCGGGCGCGGTTCGAGTATCACCCTGAGAACAAGAAGGTCAAAGGCTTCGACACGCTCGATAAGCCGAGCCAGTACAAGCTTCTCATCCTGCTGACGCGGCTCGGGGCAAATCTAGTAGACGCAAAGACGGGGGGCAAAGGCTTCCCTCTACCCGACCCCGCGAATGTGCCCCAGGGCGCTACGGTGTTCCCCGAAACGAAGCACTCCTTGTCGGGCAAAATAGCCGACTACTGGCGGGCCAACAATGGCCTGAGCAACTTCGGCTTCCCCCTGTCGGAGCCTGTGCAGGAGATCAGCCAGGCCAACGGCAAGGCCTATACCGTACAGTACTTCGAGCGCACCCGCCTGGAATACCACCCCGAAAACGCGGGCACCACCTACGATATTCAGCTAGGTCTCCTCGGCAGAGAACTGCTGGCAAGCAAAGGCTGCAAATAGAGTTGTGAGTTAGTTGGAGCACATCCGAACAGATTTGCGTCGCTCCAAAGTCTCAGGCATAATGTCTGCACCCGATGGCTATCTTGCTAGAAATTCCTAACTCAAAACCATGCCCTCGAACGAAGTGAAGGGTCAAAACTCAAAACTCCCTGGCGCCTTGTTGCTGTTCGTGCTCGGCGTTTACCTGCTCACGATGTCGGGGCATACCTATTCACCTGACGAAGAGACGATGCTGGAGGTGTCGCGGCAGCTTGTGACGCATGGGACATGGGCCATACCGTCCAGCCGTTCTCTGGTGGAAGTCCCCGGCGCGGATGGGCGGCGTTACAGCCAATACGGGCCAGGGCAGTCGTTCGCGGCGGTGCCGTGGGTGGCAACCGGGCTGGCGGTGGGTGGCTTGTTCCCCAAGGACCAGGCAGGTTATCCCTTGCGGCTGATACTGGCATCGTACAACGCGCTCGTGGCTGCGGGTATCTGCGCATTGCTGGCGGCGCTTGGCATGGCGCTCGGATACAGTAGGCGAGCCAGCATACTCGCGGGCCTGATGCTTGCCTTCGCCACCTTCCTGTGGCCGCACAGCCGCACCTTCTTCTCCGAGCCGCTTACCGCGCTGCTCCTGCTTGCTTCCTTCTATCTCGTAGTGCGCTACCGCTATCTGCGGGTTGTATCATCAGCCAGGAAGAGTGGTCTGCCCATCGTGATGTTAGCGTCGGGGGCGTTGCTCGCGCTTGCCCTGGCGACTAAGGTGCAATACGTGGTAGCTCTGCCCGCCTTTGCACTATATCTGCTCTGGCCGGTTCCCTCGCGCTCATCACAAGCCATGACTCCGCAGGCTGACGAAATCGAGCGCAATCCGCAGCCCACAATCGCTGATAGGCGACCATTGTCTGCTATCCTGCCGTGGGGCGCTGGTTTCGTCCTCGGATTGCTGCCGCTACTGCTGTACAACTGGACAGTATTCGGCAATCCGCTCGCCACGGGCTACGGTACCGACCTGAAGGCGACATTCAAGACGCCGATTGCCGAGGGTGTGTATGGCTTGCTGCTATCGCCGGGCAAGGGGCTTGTGTGGTTCGCGCTGCCTGTGCTGCTCGCGGTGTGGGGCCTACGCCGCTTTTCTCGCAAGCACCCCCGTGAGACGATATTTATCCTGGCGCTCGGCGTGTGCATTGTGGCGCTTTTCGCCCTCTACACATTCTGGCACGGAGACGGCTCCTGGGGCCCGCGCTACTTGATCCCGCTGCTGCCTTTCACACTGCTGCCCGCGCTACCTGTGCTGGAAGACGCGACACTGGTCATGTCTCCTGGATTCCGGCCTGTGAGCCTGGTTGTAGCCTCAGTCCTGGCGCTTGGCCTGTTCGTCAATCTATTGGGCGTGCTGGTAAACTTCGACACCTATATCAACCTGGGCTATGACGACCAGACGCGGCATTTTGAGCCTTCCGCCTCGCCAATCGTGGGGCACTTCAACCTGCTCGGCCAGCGAGTACGATTTGATAGCATCGGGTTCAACAAGCCTACCGAGAAACTTGTGTTCAAGAGCGGCTTTTCGTACAGCGAGGGCGATAAGACGAAAGGCGAACTGCTGCCTCGGTGGACCACCGGGCGAGGCGACATCCAGTTCTGGCCCGACCTTTCCCACGGACCTGTTTCCGCCACCCTACGCCTGTCCGACCACCGTCCGCCCAGCTTACCCCGCGCCACGCTCACCTTGCTGGTCAACAGCAGCCCCGTTACACCCCAGGCGCGGCCCGTGCCAAGTATGCCGATCACCACCGACTACATCTTTTCGTTGAGCAGCCAGCCCTCCAACGTCGTAATACAGAGCGACACGTGGAATCCGTCACATGTGGGCGCGGGCGAGCGCAACGAGGAGATTGGCCTCAAGCTGGAGAGCGTCAGCGTGACCGAGAGCGGCCAGACACGCGCTTATAGCATGTCGGAGTCACTACCTCCACCCTCTTATTACCCGCAGCCCCGCTGGTATTACGACCCCGGCACGTCGCACCCTGCCGACCTCTGGTTCGTCTACATGGCCGAGACTGGTATGGGCCGTAAAGCTATGGTGGCGCTTGGCCTGCCCTTTGTGCTCATCGCGTTGGCGTGCGTAGGTCTGGGCGTGCGGGGGCTGAGGGCGGAGTGATTCCCGGCGTCGCGGAGATGCCTGCTTCAGGGCACAAAAGTCCCAGGTTCGCGCTCCGCCTCGCCCTCGTACTCCTTGCCATCGAGTTCCTCGACGAATTGGCATTCGGGGTAGGTTCGGCTGCGCTGCCCTCGATACGCACCGACCTGCGGCTCGATTACGAGCAGATAGGCATCCTGCTGGGCTTGCCTGGCATCATCGCCAGCTTTATAGAGCCGGTGATAGGCATCCTGGGCGACGTTTGGCGGCGCCGCGCTCTGGTGCTTGGTGGCGGCGTGTTGTTCGGCCTGTCTCTGCTGCTGACGGCCTTGAGCGGCAATTTCCTGGTGTTGCTGGTCGCCACTATCCTTTTCTTCCCATCGTCTGGCGCGTTCGTGAGCCTGTCACAAGCCACTTTGATGGACATGGACCCTGCTCGGCACGAGCAAAACATGGCACGTTGGGGCCTCGCCGGATCGTTGGGCGTAGTGGCGGGTACGCTGGTTGTGAGCGCAACGCTGGCGACAGGTGCCGGTGGCTCCAGCTGGCGCGGGTTATTCTACGGTCTGGCCGCACTGACGTTCATCCTTCTGCTGGTGGCCTCTCGCTTTCGCTTCCCCAGGAGCCGGCCTGAAGACGAGGCACCACTGGGGTTCAAGGCAGGCGTGCTGAACGCGCTCCATGCTCTGCGGCGCGGCGAGGTGCTGCGCTGGCTCACCCTGCTTGCTTTCTCTGACCTGATGCTTGACATCCTGCTGGGCTTCCTCACGCTCTACTTCGTGGACGTGGTGGACGTGACACCCGAAGTGGCGGCGCTGGCGGCTACCGTCTGGATGGGAGTAGGGCTGGTGGGCGACTTCCTGCTCATTCCCCTGATCGAGCGGGTGCCGGGGCTGCGCTATCTGCGTTTCAGCGCGGTAGTGGAACTCGTTCTGTTTCCGGCGTTTCTGCGCGCGCCTCATCTATGGATGAAGTTCGTGCTGCTCGCGCTCCTCGGCTTCTTCAACGCAGGCTGGTACTCCATCCTGCAGGGCAGGCTCTATTCGTCTATGCCCGGACAGAGTGGTTCCGTGATGGCCGTCAGCAACGTATTCAGCATAGTAGGCGGCCTCATCCCCCTGGGCATCGGCATAGTAGCCGAGCAGGTTGGCCTCGGCCCCACCATGTGGCTGATGCTATTAGGTCCACTGGTGTTGCTGGTGGGCATGCCGGGTCTGAAACGTGAAACGTGAAACGTGACACACTTTGCTAAAGATGCCTGCTGCTTTCCAGTGGACTCTCTCTGGTAAGTCACGTTTCACGTTCCAGACCATTGACTTAGCGCTGCTCTTATGACATACTATGGGTGTTGCCGGTCCAGCGGCGGGCCGCATTGAGCGATGGGTTGCTCTCTCTATTTGAGGGCACCCTTTTTGTTTGCTGCTCTATATCAACCGGTTTATACAGATAAAAGTGGAGACAGATAGGACCGCGAAAGGAGGAATATCATGGCTTTGGATGCAGTGCAGGACCAGCACCCCCTGGAAGGGCTGCGTAAGGATGCCGAGACGGGCCACTATCAGGTAGATTCCGGCTATAGCCACCAGGCTAGTCGCTACAAAATGAACGAGTCGTGGCTCGACGAAGACGACAACCTCTGGATAGATGGCGCCGCAGTAGACCGAGAGCGGGATAAGGCGGATACGGAGGCTGGGAGTTAGAGGCTGGGGGTCAGGGGCTGGGAGTTAGAGGCTGGGGGTCAGGGGCTGGGGGTCAGGGGCTGGGGGTCAGGGGCTGGGGGCGAGGAGAGAATGGAGACGCAAAGAACGCGCAAAGATTATGAAGGAGTTCTCTTGTGCCATGCAAGTCAAAACTACTAGCCCCCAGCCCCTTGCCTCTAACCCACCTCGGGCAGGCGGTTTTCTCCATACTTGTATGCAAGGTATGCGGCTCCTGCTGCTATGGAGGTGGCTCCCGCGAAGCCGATGATAGCTGCAACGGGCGTAAGTGTGGCGTTCAGGCCTTCCACAAGCACAGGGGCACACAGGAAAGCGCCGCATATTACCGCCATTAGTAGCCACGTGGCGAAGGAGATGAACGGCCCCCAGCCGCCGTTCATTTTACGCGGATCGTCCCAATCGAGCTTTGCCCAGGGAATCGAAAGCGCCACACCTACCGTCAGCATACAAAGCCCAAGCATCTCTATGCTCAACCAGCCGTAGACCGACCACACTGGGTCGAGCTGCCGCCAGATAGAGGCGATTAGCATGAGCACGGTGCTGATTATTACGAACGGTATGGCGGCTGATAGGAACTTGCCTCGAATAAGCTCAACGGTGGATATCGGGGCGATCTTGAGCAGCCACCACGATTTCCCCTCTCGGCTGATGCTGCTGAAAGCTATGTTTCCCATCAACATGACGGTAGAGCCTAACACGCCTGCCGCTACGAACACGCCCTCGAAATTGTTGAAGAAGCCCGGCATGGGGTTGCCGCCTCTGCCTCCGCCTGCCGTTATGTTGATATAGAAGATGGG
>JBBSIK010000116.1:0-7838 GCA_038232115.1 Chloroflexia bacterium | reverse complement strand
TAATCTTCGCGTTCCTCTGCGTTCTCTGCGCCACTGCGGTGAGTTTTCTGTTTCCAGCTACCCCTATTCGGAACACTTACTTTTTATGGGAGTGTTCCGAATAGGGGTAGAGGCGATTGTCCTGTGCCTACTGCATCGTCGTTTACCGTATACTCTCCCATATGATCGTCTACGGCGAGCCACACTACGAAGAAACATTCACTAATCTCGTGACCCACTTGCAGTCCCGAATTGCGCTCCTGACAGAGCACCGCTCCAGAAAGCTGCCTCTGGAGGAGCTACGCACGCTGCTGATCATGGCGGGTCAACTGGAGCAAGCCGCGGATGATGGCCTTCCCGGCAATGTGCCACACGAGGAAGCAGAGCAACAAATCGCGCACCTGAATGCAGTGATGGCGCATATCGCGAATGCCTTCTACGCGGTATGGGCAAGCGCATATGCTGCCCAACAACCTGACACAGTACACAACCTGAATGCCGTTCACGGCATACTGGGCAGCATGAAGGCCACAGGCGATCCAACACTGACGGTTAAGATGCCGGAAGGGTTCGCCTTTTATGCCCTCTTCCCAGAGCAGTATTGTGCATCCGCTTTGCGCTGGCGGGAAGAGCATGCAGGTGAGCAGGAGAAGCGCGTCGCCGTGGTGGGCATACGCAGCATCGGCACCACGCTGGGATCTGTGGTGGCCGCAACGCTCCACGCGGGTGGGTGGGAAGCAGTGCGCTTCACTGTGCGACCTTCGGGCCACCCCTTTGAGCGACACGTAGAGATTGCGCAACAGCAAATAGAAGGGGCCACCTGGGGGCTGGTGGTGGATGAAGGGCCGGGGCTGTCGGGATCATCCATGGCCGCCGTGGGGGAGGCGATGACGCGTGCGGGTTTGCCACGCGAGCGGATCAACTTCTTTCCGGGGCACAGTGGCGAGCCGGGTAGCGCAGCCTCAGACCACGTGCGCGACTGGTGGGCCACAACACCCCGCTATGTGACGTCGCTTGAGCAAGTACGTTTCGAGGGCCGTACTTTGCCGCAGGCGTTGGTAGCATGGCTGGCAAAAATGACAGGCGACGGCGGTGACGTGCAGATTACGGATGTGGGTGGAGGTCGGTGGCGCGAGCTTGTTTACGATAGCCCGGCGCAATGGCCTGCGGTGTGCGCGCCTTTCGAGCGGCCCAAGTATCTTTGCGCATGGCCCGACGGCAGGCAGACGCTGCTCAAGTTTGAAGGGCTTTGCGGCACACCGAGAGGTCGTTGGACCTCAGCGGAGCTAGTAGATAGACTGCTGCAAGCGCGTGGGCAGCACCCGATAGGTGTGCATCACGGCTTTCAGGCCACAAATTGGATAAATGGCACGCCGCTCACGCATTTTGAGGTCGCCGCGAGCGTGCTGGAGCGCATGGGGCACTATATAGCCGAGGTAGCCGGACCGGTGCTCTCCGAGTTGGCGCAGAAATCAGGACTGGCAAGGCTAACAGAGATGCTTTACTGGAACACCTGGGAAGCGTCGGGCGAAGAAATGGCCGGGCGAACGCGGGCGTGGTCGGAGAAAGTGACTGCGATACCGTCTCGCCCCCTGCCCTGGTATGGCGATGGTCGCATGTCGCCACATGAGTGGATACGCACGCCGACTGGCGCAATCGTGAAGGTAGATAGTGCAGGGCATGCCTGGGACCACACCTGCATAGGCACACAGCCGGTCGTGTGGGATGTCGCAGGCGCTATTGTCGAATGGAGGCTGAATAATGACCAGATAGCAACGTTACTGTCTGCCTTCTATGCGGCAGGAGGCGATAAGCTACCTCAGGACGCACTCACCTTCTACCGTATGGCCTACGCAGCCTTCCGCATGGGCCAGTGCCAGATGTGTGCCCATATGGTGGCATGTGACCCTGACGAGCAAACCCGCCTCTGGACAGCCTACATGGTGTACCGGGACGAACTCGGCAGGCTGCTGGGGCCAGGGACTGGGGGCTAAGGGCTAGTAGTTATGAGTTCTGAGTTGAAATGCAAGAACCCCTCGTAAACTTTGCGTGTTCTTTGCGCCTTTTCGTTTTCTACAGCCCCTGGTCCTCGCCCCTAGCCCGTGTCGTTCACCTTGAGCACCTGTGGGTCCCAGGCATGCAGGGCGACGATGCTCATGGAGCCGGGGCTGATCTCCAGTCGCCTGAACAGGTCGAGGGGCGCGCCCAGGTAGTAGTTGATTACGGCACGTATTACATCACCGTGAGTGATAATGGCAACGGTCTCCTCACCATGCCGGCTGCGTAGCATGCTCAGGCCAGCCACGGCACGGGCCTGCGTTTCCAGCATTAACTCGCCGTTGGGGATGCGAGTGCCACTGCGGAACGAGTTGAATCCCTGCCATTCGGGCAAGCTGTGCAACTCCTCGAAATCGAGGCCCGTCCAGTCGCCGAAATCAAGCTCATTGAAATCCTCCGCTATTTGCACCGGTAGCCCAAGTCGTCTGCCCAGGGGCGCGGCGGTCTCTGTGGCGCGCTCCATCGGGCTGCTGTAGATAGCGGTGACAGGCAGGTGGGCGTTGGCGATACGCTCGGCCAGTTTTTCGGCCTGGACCAACCCCTCAGAACTCAGAGAAACACCCGGCTTGCGTCCCACAAGCGTGCGGTCCAGCAGACTGTGCGTTCCGTGGCGTATCAGCAGGAAAGTGGTCACGAGCTAGCTTATTTCTGGCCCAGCACGTAGCGGCGGACTACCTGCTCGGTGAAGCGGGAGAACTCATCCAGGTCGAGGGGTGGGCTGGTGTGGTGCGGGCGCTTGCCTATAGAGGGTGGAGTAAAGCAGAGGGTGATGGTGGTGTCGAACCCCTCCAGAGCAGCCATCTGCCGGTCGAACCACTCGACGGCTCCGGGGCGATGCCAGTCGGCCCAGCTAATGCCCGTGCGCAACTTCTTAACGCTTATCTTGTTCAGCCACTCCACTGCTGTGTCGAGGCGATGGTCCTCGAAGTGGAACCATTGGCATATGCCCATGCGTGGGTCGAAATAGTCGACAGAGGGCTTGGGCGTGCCATCGGCGCGGACTAGGCCCATGTAGAAATGGCGATAGTAGGAGCTACCCTCGCTCTCCCTGTGCCGCGTGGTGGCTTCCCACGTGGGCGGCAGATCGAACAGGCTGTACCAGAATACCCGCTCGACGGCGCCCAGGAGCAGTTCCGCCGTGCGCTGAAGGCCGAACACCTGCACCTCGTCTGCCCCGAACGTTGATACACCTACCTCCGTCACCCACACCGGCAGATCAGTGACCGCCTTTATCTCCTCGATCTTCCGGGGCCAGTCGTTTATCTGCCAATGGTTCCAATCTAGAGGAAAGCCATGCACCGCCACGGCATCCAGAGCATCCATCAGGCCGTTCTTGTTTAGGGTGCGGATAAATTCGGGGTCTATAGGTGATATACCTCCAAGTATCAGGCATAAATCAGGTGCAATAGCCCGCGTAACTTCCGCCGCCCTGTGAACCATGTAGGAGAACTCCAGCCAGCCGGGGTCCATCTCGAAATCCCAGTGCGAAAGGTTGTTAGGTTCGTTCCAGAACTTTATAGCTTCGATCATCTCGTCTCCAGTTGCGGTAATTACCGTGCGTAGCGGGCAGACCACTGGCGCACCGTCTCATGATACAGTGCCCAGGCATCCCACACCGAGTGCGCCCAGAGGCGTACCTGCTCGATGTACTCCTCGACAGCCCCTGCTGTATACACATCCATAATCGTCACGGTGCCCAGCGATGCAGGCGGATCGAGCCATCTGAACTTATCTCGATGGTCATGTGCTGCGCGCATGGCCTCTATAGTGCGCCTAGAATCGCAGCCCTCTTCAAGTGCCAGGTGTAAAGCTATCAGGTGGACGGCCACGGATTGTATGGATTGGTTGGATGGAGTGCCGGGGTGCTGGACCATGTAGGTATCCACAGTCCACGGGGGCACCGATCGGTATTGAGGGTCCGTTGTCTCCCTGACACGCATCTCACCGAATACTGCCCAGCAGCCTGGTGAAGCCCCGACATAGCGATGCGTGGGGCCGTCGAAGTCTAGCACAAGCGCGCCACACCCAACGCACGGTATTTTTGTTTCGGCTTCCTTCATGGTGGTGCCTCTGATGTTAAGTGAGTATGTGCCCGGCTATTGTGCCCGGCAGATAAATCTGCGGGCAACATCTACGAAGTCCGCATGGCGGACTGGAGATGGTTATAGTGCCAACTTAATCGCCGTAGGGCGACTTTGTAAACGTTGCCCGCGGTTTCAACCGCCGGGGTTCATGCTCCCTCCCGCACCGCAATCGCCACATCCCGCTCGAACTCCGGCAGCACCAGCCGCATGTCACCTCCATCGGCAGCCGTGACCGCAACTACGACGGAAGCGTCCTCTATCTTGTCTCCGCCATACGTCTCCCAGAACTCAACGTCATAATGGCCCGGCTGCATACCAGGCAGGATCAGGTCAGAGGGCACCTTATCGGCACCTGCGCCCGCTCGCACATCGCGCAACAGCCACACCACAGCCTGCCTGCCGTCCGAGCAGCCGAACGGCAATATGGGGAGGGACACGCTTGCCGATGTATCCGGTGCATCATGGGCCACCACACACACGCCTTCATTCAGGGGCTGCGGCGAGAAATGGAGCCAATCAAGCCCGCAGCCCTCGATGAAGCGCGACATGCCCCTCTGCACAGCATTCATGGCGGGCGAGAGGCAGTGGGGGTCGCGGAAAGGCCAGCGCATGCCGCTACCCGCCCCGCCACTCGCCAGGTGAGCCCACGTCATATTGTGATAATACTCGACCTCGAACGGTTCTTCCAACTGCTGCTCAAGGTCCATAAAAAGATGGATCGGGCCACTTTCGCTATCTGTATAGGGCCTTATACCGGTAATTTCGCTGTAGGCATAGCGCACGGCATCCCGCATCACGAGAGCGCAGTCTACCGTGTTGTCAGGGTTGTCCACCAGGCCGAACTCGTAGACGTGGGTGGTGGCGAAATCCAGTTCGGGGTGTCGCCAGATCAGGTCGCCATAACCACCCTCGGGCTTTGCGCCGAATAGTGACACTGTGAGGAGATGTCGCTTGCCCCAACGATCCAATTCACACTGCCTGGTAAAGCGGGCCATCTCTGTAAGCCAGCGAAATTGGTCCTCCGGCGTCCCACCCCAGTATGGGTGTATCTCGTTGAGCAGGTCATACGCGAATACGGCGGGCGAGTTGCCCCAACGGTCTATGAAAAACTTGATGCGCCGCTTTTCGGCCTCTATCGCGCTTGGGCTGGTGCAAAAGCTTCCCGGCCCATCGAAGCCACTGTCGGGCGCGTCGTAGGGGTGATGCTTCCAACGGCGCGACATGAAAAAGGTGTCCCAGAACTGCACCAGGAGTCGCAGCCCGTGCCGCTCGCACAGGCCAATAAGGTCGTCCCAGTAGAGCACCGCTTCGGGAATAGGGCGGCCCTGCTCGTCTTCAAAGAACCAGTCCTGCTCCTGGCAATACTCCAGCATGATGCGTATGACGGTCACACCGTGCTCCACGAGCATCTTTATGTAGGCCTCAACCGTGCCAATGTCCTGCTCACGGTGCATGTGGTGAAGTGTGACCCAGGGCATCGCGTCATTGTGCCCCACGACCAGAAACGGCGCGCCGTCCTCCCTCATGAAGTAACGCCCACCGGGGGCCACCTGCACGTATGGCATGCTGCCCGGATTACGAGGAACGGCGGCCTGCTTGAACTTGTCCTCTTTCTCAAGCGTCACAGGTTGCCTGCCTCCCCGCTCGATCCGCTTCTGGAGCCATCTTGCCGCATATCCTCCGGCGTGGGCAACTGCCCGGTGGCAGTCAGCAGCTCATTGCGGTTCCATGTCGCCATAGCCGAAGGATGCTCAGGGTCGGGCACAGCCAGGTAAATCTCGTGCCCCAGCCGGTCAGTGATGCGCATGCCGCTGGCCCGCAGCATGGCTTCTACACCAGAGTGGTTGGGCGCCCACCAGTTGGTCGGGTCGTCGGCGAGGCGGTGTTCGATAAAGGCCATTTTGGGCCAGCCAGGCTCCAGCATAGGCTCTCGGTGCTCTATATCGAGGTTGTGGGTGTCTTCGTACACTTCCATACCCGGCATCGTGAGCGTCTGGAACACCATTAGCTGCCCCACCTTTTGCGTGACTATGTCCAGTCCAAGCATCGGGTAGCGCAGATGGTACAGCACGCCCATAAAGAGCACCAGATCGAACTTGACTGTCATGCGCGCCAGATCGTATACCTGCATCTGGCGGAAGGTGACACTGCTTTGCAGGTCGAACTGCGCGGCTGCCCACCGCGCTTGCTCAAGATAATGCGTGTCCACGTCTATCCCCGTAACATGAGCGCCACGACGCGCCAGCTCGAAGGTGTAGAAGCCTGCGTTGCAGCCAATATCGAGGGCTGTCCAGCTGTGGAGGTCTGCGGGGATGTGCGGACCGAGCCTGGCCCACTTATATGACGGGAAATCGCCCAGGAAGTGATCGGGCGCGGTTTGCGTACCGTCGGGCAGGTGAAGGTTGTGGAACCAGGGGCCAAGCGCGGCCACCATCTCCTGTGTCGAAGCGCCTCTATTTGAGCCTGTAGATTGCTTAGAATCTGTAAGCATCTAGCTTACCCTCCCAGGTATGTACAGAGTTGAAAGTTGAAAATGCCAGGTACCGAACAGCTATCAGTATAGAAGCCCCTATCTTCTAGCCCTTGGCCTCTACGCCTAGCTTCCCTGCCCCGTGGCGAACCCGTAGAATAGCAGCAAGGCTCCTGCGGTCATTATCGCGGCGGTTACACACAGCCCCAGATTGGTTGCTTTGTTGAAGGGCATGCCGTCCATGATTTTGCGGTTGTTGCCCACCAGCAAGAGCAACACTACTAGCGCCGGTGTGAGCACTCCGTTCACCACGTTGGCCCAGAACATAAGGCTGACCGGGTTGATGCCGAGCACTGACACTAATAATCCGAGTCCCAGCCCCACTGTGAAAATAAGATAGAACCCCTCGCTCTGCCACGGCTTCTTTGATAGGCCCGCCGGCCAGCCCACAGTGCCCGCCACCGCATAAGATGTGCTTGCCAGTAGCACCGGTATCGCTATCAGCCCTGCCCCGATCAGGCCTACTGCGAACAGGTACTTCGACAGTGGGCCGAGCACCGGCTCGAACGCCTTTGCCGCGTCCACCGCCGTTGCTATCTTCTTGTGCCCGGTATATAGGGTGGCTGCCGAAGATATGATGATGAAGTAGGCCACCAGATTGCTGCTGATTACCCCGCTTGCGATATCCAGGCCCGCCACTCGTAGCTGCTGCTTGCGCGTGCCTGGCCGCCGCTCCTCTTTTTCGCCTTGCACCTGCCAGAAAAGCGTGTACGGCGAGATTGTCGCGCCTAGGAGCGCCACCGCACCACTGATGCTAGTCATGTCGAAATTGAGGCGTGGCACCAATGTGTTGAACAACACAGCGCCCCAGTCCGGCTTTGAGAGCACAGCCGTGACCGCATACGTAAGGAAGGCCAAGCTCATCACCAGGAACACCTTCTTTATCGAGTTGAAGTCCCGGTACACTGCTCTGTACCACAGGGCCAGGGCCACAGGCAAGATGAACCACACCCACCCAAGGCCTGTTATCAACTCCAGCCCACTGCCGATAGCCACCAGATTAGCCGCCACCATACCGACATTGGCTACGGCAAGCACCAGGGCGGCGGGCACAGCCACCTTCAGCCCATAGTGCTCGCACAGTATCTCGGCAAAACCCTTCTGCTGAATGCGCCCCACTTTGGCGCAGGCAAACTGCACGGCTTGGAGCAACGGCGTAGCCAGCAACATCAGCCACAGGTGGCCGT
>JBBSIK010000115.1:0-7846 GCA_038232115.1 Chloroflexia bacterium | reverse complement strand
GCATCTGAGCACTTCGTGGGGCTACCCTCCGGCCAGATGGGCAACTCGGAAGTGGGCCACCAGAATATGGGCGCGGGCTTCGTGGTGTACCAGGACCTCACGCGGGTGGACCAGGCTATCGAGGATGGCACTTTCTTCGATAACCCTGAGCTTGTGGCGGCGTGCGATCACGTGACCCGGCGCGGTTCCACGCTTCATTTGCTCGGGTTGCTTGGGCCGGGTGGCGTCCACAGCCATTGGGCACACCTGTTCGCCCTGCTGGAACTCGCTAGACGCCGTGGCATCACGCGCGTGGTCTACCATGCCTTCACCGACGGGCGCGATACCCCACCTGAGAGCGGGCTTGGATACATGCAGACCGTGCTCGACAAGATGGCTGAGATCGGTGTTGGGCGTGTGGGTAGCGTGTCGGGTCGCTATTACGCGATGGACCGGGACAAACGCTGGGAGCGCGTGGAGAAGGCATATAGCGCGGTTGTGCATGGCAGGGGAGCGCGCTTCGCTGACCCACTGGATGTGTTCAAGGCATCATATGTGGGTGGCATTACCGACGAGTTCATCGTGCCCTCCGTTATCGCGCAGCCGGGTGAAGAGCCTCCGATTATCAAGGATGGCGACGCAGTTATCTACTTCAACTTCCGCAGCGACCGAGGCCGGGAGCTAACACGCGCTATCACCGATCCTGCTTTCTCCGGCTTCGACCGTGGACCCGTGCCGTCGTACCTTTACTTTGTCACCATGACCAGATATGAGGCCGACTTGCCCGTGCATGTGGCATACAAGGCGATGGAGGTGAAGGTACCGCTCGCCCGTGTCCTGAGCGATCTCGGTCTTATGCAGTTCCACATAGCGGAGACCGAGAAGTACGCGCACGTCACGTTCTTCTTCAATGGGCGAGTCGAAGAACTGTTTCCGGGCGAGGATAGAGACCTGGTGCAATCGCCAAAGGTCGCCACTTACGACCTCAAGCCCGAGATGAGCGCGTACCAGATTGCGGACGAACTTGCCAAGCGCATATTCGGTGGGCAATATGATTTTATCGTGGCGAACTTTGCTAACTGCGATATGGTAGGGCACAGCGGCAAACTGGACGCGACTGTAAAGGCTGTAGAGGTTGTGGACAAGTGTATCGGGCAGGTCTTACAGGCGGTGCAGGAGGCCGGTGGCGTGATGCTCATCACCGCTGACCACGGTAACGCCGAGCAGATGGTAGACCCTGAGACGGGTGGACCTCATACGTTCCACACTACGAACCCCGTGCCCTTTATACTGGTCGCGCCAGACAGCAGTCCGCTGCGTCATGTGCAACTTAAAAGCGGCGGGCGTTTGTGCGACATCAGCCTGACTGTTCTTGACATAATGCAAATAGATGCGCCGGATGACATGAACTGCCGGAGTCTTATAGAGCGATAAACGGGGGTGTGCGGCAAGAAAGATGGCTCAATATGGAGCCATCTCTTTTTCCTGGTCGCGCCTACACGAAGCGGGCCGAAGGCTCTATATCGAGACTGAAATCGTGCTGCACGACTTCGGCGTAGCGATAGTAGCCTGCGGACGCAATCATGGCGGCGTTGTCGGTACAGAGCACGAGCGGGGGATAGCGGAAGGGAATCGCCAGCCGCTCCTTGAGGCGTGCGCGCAAGAGTGCATTTGCCGCCACGCCACCCGCCACAAGCACCTCCCGCACTTTGTACTCAGCCGCCGCCGCGACAGTCTTTTCCACCAGGGCATCCACGACAGCCGCCTGGAAAGACGCCGCGAGGTCTCTGACCGGCACTTCTCGCTGCACTATCGGCACGGGCATGCTCTCCTTCATGGGGGCTGTCTGCTCAGGATCTATCTGTTTCTGCCAGGGCGCTGGCCTGCTCGTTTCGATGCCATATTCCTGCGCCTTGCGTAGGAGCGCAGTTTTCAGGCCGCTGAAAGAGAAATTATAAGTGCCCTTTAGCCAGGCGCGGGGGAACGCAAATCTGGCAGGGTCGCCGCTCTCCGCCGCTTTTTGCACAGCAGGACCACCTGGATAGCCCAGGCCAAGAATACGAGCCGCCTTGTCGAATGCCTCACCTGCGGCGTCGTCTATCGTTTTACCCAACATCTTGTATTCGCCATGCTGGGTCATTAGCACCAGTTCGGTGTGCCCGCCTGATACGACCATGCACAGGGCGGGGAAGGCCGGTTCGGGTGGTGTTATGCCACTGTCCGCGTCAGACTCGGAAACGAGCCAGTTAGAGTATATGTGCCCCTCTATGTGGTTCACCGCGAGGAGCGGCTTCTGGCGGGCGAAGGCTATTGCTTTAGCCGCGTTAAGGCCCACGAGTAGAGCAGGTGAGAGGCCGGGGCCTTTGGTAACTGCCACTGCGTCAATCTGCGCCCAATCGAGGCCGGAACGCTTTAGTGCTTCGTCCAGCACGGGTATGATGGTTAAAACGTGCTGTCGAGAGGCAAGTTCAGGTACTACGCCCCCATATTTCTGGTGGAGCGGAATCTGGGAAGCTATAACGTTGGCGAGGATGTAACGCCCGTCGCGCACCACAGCCACCGATGTTTCGTCGCAAGATGTCTCTATGGCAAGGATGTTCATGTCGCTTATTGCAATCTGGTTTCACCAGCGTGGCGCGTTTGCTGTATGCCGGTGTGAAAGTTGGCCCATAGCCTGGCTGCAAGTTCCTGGCGCAGCCTCTCTATCCGCTCCCTGTACTGTGCTGAGGCAAGGGGTTCGCTCCACATGATATAGGCGTCCTCACCGTTGTCGCTGTAGTATCGCTTGCGTACCCCGGCGATCTCCAGACCGTACTTGCGATAGAGCGCCTGCGCTGGTAGGTTCGACACCCGCACCTCAAGCGTGACGCGAGTAGCTTTGATCTCGGCTGCTATGTCTACAAGCCCCAGGAAGAGCAGTTCACCCGCGCCCTGCCCACGGTGGTCGGGATGCACGCCTATGGTGGTCACGTGCCCTTCGTCTACCATCAGCCAGAGGCCTGCGTAGCCAACGAGCGGGTAGTCGCGGTGTACTTCTTCCTCTTCGGCATCGCTGTGGCCGCCGTGCCCGTTGCGTTTCCACGGCAGGAGCGAAGTCAGCCGCGATATACCTCCGGGCGTGCTTGTTGGGTCGCGTCGTTGTGCTGCCTGCGCGCGATCATCGGTGGGGTCCCTTAGCTCATAATGGGTCAGGTGGGTCAGGTTGGCGGGAGTTGGTTGGGGCAAAGCTGACTGCTCGGCCTGTTCCGGTGTCAGGTACCGGACAACTACGTAACGGTTCGACTCCGGTGTCTTGAGTTCGCGCTTATACGCTGAGACGGGCCAGGGCATGCTGAAGCAGAGCCGCTCGATGGCAGCCACCTGGGCGATATCGTCCTGGATCATGTTTTCAAGTATGTAGGGCATATCGCGAAGAATATGAACAGTACAAAGTAACCTGACGGAAGCTGTGCTGGTGCTACTTTACCGTAAGCGGCATGCTTTGTCCACAGCGTAAGCCCTATGCTTCGACTTTCGGCTGCAAATATATAGCCTGGAGGGTCGCCGGGTCGTCAAACTCGCCATTCGCCGCACGCTGTAGGGCAAGCTCCGCTAGATAACCTGCTCGGCGCAAACCCGCTGCGGCAGGTGCGATAGATGCCATATTGCCCATATTTCCTCCTATCACATCTGAGGTCGCCCCGTCTATCTCGCCGCAGAACATGGTGGGTAGCCTGGCCTCTTGCTTGCCGATAGTCTCGCATATTTCGGGCGCGGTGTTGTTTGCGTAGTCGGTGAGACGCTGCCATCGGGCACTCCGCGTGCGGTACAAAGCCCATGCGAACCGGCCTCTCCCCAGCGCAAGCAAGGCACATACCTGCACCGCAGTGACCGCTACCTGTGGATATGCGAGCACATCGAGGCTGGGCACTCCCCAGAGCTTGAGGTCGAGCGTGTAGGCAAGAGTCTTGGCCGTACTAACTCCTATCCGCACCCCCGCAAACGACCCCGGCCCCGTTGCCACTGCTACGCCTGTGAGCGTCCTGGTATCTATCCCCACCAGTGACATCAATCTTTGCACGTTCGGTATGAGCTGTGTGGTCTGCTCACGGCCCGATAGCCACGTCTGCTCGGCCAGGACTCCCAGCCCAGGCCGGTAGATGGCAATACTTGCCGTTTCAGTTGAAGTGTCGAGCGCCAGGATCATGGTTAGTAATTAGGACTGAGGGCTGAGTTGTAAGTTGCTGGTTGTCAGTGAAGGAATCTATTATAGCCCTTGCGCGTTCTTTACGTCCTTTGGGCTTCGCTCAGGGCATGCTTTGCGTTCCATCTACTACTAGACTCTATCGTCCGCCGCCCGTCTACTCACGATCCGTAAGCCTGTCTGCGGAAACGTTCAAGCAGTTGCTCATAGCGATCACCGCGTGCCCAGAACCTGAGTGTGCGCTTTGTCTCGCTCAGGTGAGACAGCTTGACGAGAAGGTACACGGGCGGCAACCAGGCTACCGCCGCTTCGGGCCATTCCACCACGGTCACGCCTGTGCCCTCGATATAATCTTCCAGGCCCAGGGTGGCAATTTGCTCGTCGCCTTCGAGCCTATAGAGATCAATGTGGGCCAGGCGCTCGCGACCACCGTTATATTCATTGATGAGCGTGAAGGTGGGGGAATTCACATAGTGGTCGTCGATCCCCAGACCTCGGGCGATCCCCTGCGTGAAAGTAGTCTTGCCAGAGCCGAAATCTCCCTCCAACAGCAACAAGTCGCCGCCTTGCAGCAGTCTGCCTATGTGAGTGCCGAGCCTCCTGGTTTGCTCCACGCCGTGGCTCACTATATCCAGGTCGGCCCCTGCCGTCAGATCGCCCTTCGCCAACCCTTTATCTCTCACGACGCTTCCCGAAGGCACCACCACGACTCTCGCGCAGGTACATGCGGTATACGGCAACTGTCTCCTGCGCGGACCTCTGCCAGCTAAACTTACCTGCCTGCCTTCGTGCCTGCTCGCTCAATGCTGCCCGCTTCGTGTCGTCCAAAAGCAGGCTGCGAAGGCTCGCCGTCCACGCCGCCTCGTCATGAGGGTCCAGCAAGAGGCCCGCGTTTCCCACCACCTCAGGGAGCGCCGACGTGTTCGAGGTGATTACAGGCGTGCCACACGACATGGCCTCCAAAGCAGGCAAGCCAAAGCCCTCGTACATGGACGGATAGGCGAACACAGTGGCGATATTATACCACAAGGACAGTTCCGCATCAGGCACGCGCCCCATGAAGCGCACCCGCTCGCTTTGTGTGAGGTTCAGCCGCTCGGCGGTGGCGAATACCTCATCATAGTACCAGCCTTTGCTTCCACCCACGTAAAGGGTTACATCGCTGAACTGCGGGTCCTCTACCAGTTGTGCGAACGCTTTCAGCAATAGTGGCAGGTTCTTGCGCGGTTCGAGAGTGCCCACATAAAGTATCACTCGACCTGCTATGCCTTGCTCCCGCCGGAACTCTTCCTTTTGGGTCGACACTGCCGGCTTGAACTGCTCACCGACGCCGTTGTGTACGGTCGTGACGCGGCGCGGGTCCACGTGTAGCAGTTCTATGATGTCGCGGCGCGTGGCATGGGATACAGCTATGATGTGCCGCGAATGTCTGGCCGACCAGCCGGTCATTGTGGCGAGATAGAATCGCTTGGCGGAATGGAAGCTCTGAGGAGAGCGGAGGAATATGAGATCATGCACTGTTATAAGGGTTGGGCAGGGCGATACGAGCGGCCTTATGTTGACGGGGCAGTGTAGCAGGTCCAGGTGGCTCCTGGCGGCAGCGATGGGCAGGGAGGTTTGCTCCCATGCGATGCGCACCGGCGCTCTGCGAGTCGGTAAGACTCCGTGTTTCAAAATAAGATTATCAGGCACGCGATTTCTTACCGAAGCTGGTGGCTGGACATTGCCTATGTAGCCGGTAAAGTCGAGATCGGGTGCCTCACCAGGTATCTGAAACAGCAACTCGTCAATGTAGCGGCTGAGGCCTGCCTGCCGGTACGTTCCGCTGAACGATAGAAGATGTGCATTTATACCTACACGCATGCGATATTATAGCGCGCTTTAGTGCAATTGCCCAACGAGCCAAGTCACAAAGACCCGTGTCAAAGTTGTAGTACTTTTCTCCTATATCTATTGACAGGTCCTAATCAGTGAGGTATACTCCTGTTGGCGCGCCGAGTAGTACTATTCGGCTAACCGAGCTTCGCTAAATAGACGTGGCACCTGAGTGGTCTTCAAAGGAGGTTCTCATTTCCTTCTTGTTGATCTAAGGGTCGAGTTGTATAAGGCAGGCTGGTTCCGCATGTACAGGTCAGGGCGCAAGGGAGATCAAGGGAGATCAAGGCAGATCAAGGCAGATCAAGGGAGAAAAGGAAGACCAGGAAACCCATGAGCAGGAGGAGCAAATGACCAACAGTACTCGTAGGAAGGCTAGATTAGTAATTGCCACACTCGTTCTAATAGCCATTTCGGCCCTCAGCGTCAATTGGGCACCCAGCAGTGTTAACTGGAACGGCGCCAACTCCGCCAGTGTGAAGTGGAACCATGCGGCTTCAGGCAGCGTCAATTGGAATAGACTCGCTTCCGGCAGTGGTAACTGGAATGGCCCCGCGGATAGCGTCAACTGGAACTAGCAACCGGAACTAGCAACCGGCGTTTTGTACTGGATTGAAAAGGGGAACGTCCAGCGCGATGGGTCCCTTTTCTCTTTTACTCGCAACAGCCCTCAACCTGGACAAGATAGAATTCTGGAGATTACCCCGTCTGCAATTGTGCCCGGCGACTAAAGTCACGGGCAACAGTTACAAAGTCGCCCTGCGGCGACTAAGTTGGTACTGTAACCCTATATCGTCCGCCATGCGGACTTCGTAATCGTTGCCCCTGACTTTAGTCGCCGGGTGCTGTTGGCTAGCTGAGGTGGGTAAATCACCAGATAGAGTAACTGTTCAGAAAAGGGGTGTAGGGGCATGCCCCTGACGGGGTATGGGGGTGTCCCCCACCTCTATCCCTTCCTTTTATTCTCCCCTCCCATTCGTGGGAGGGGCTGAGGTGGCTGTTGGACAGGTAGCATACTGAACTGCTCCACCCCTATTCTGAACACTTACCAGATAGAATTGGCTTGACGCCGGGCGACAGGTGGGTTATAATATCGGTGGTTAGTTCCTATGATAGGGGCTGGCGATAGAGATTAGCAGTTTGAGAAAAGGTCCCACGGGGGTGTAGCTCAGCTGGGAGAGCATTACACTGGCAGTGTAAGGGTCAAGGGTTCGAGTCCCTTCATCTCCACCAACGAAATAGAGGGAATACATGGAAAACGGCATTCCTAACGAGGAACTTGCCGTTTTTGGCTATTAAGTTCCGCAATGATTAGATGCCCTATGTCATCGCTGGTCAAAACTTGCTCTACGCCGGAGGAGTACCTTGCTCTTGAGCGTGAGGCTGAGTACAAGAGCGAGTACATCAACGGCCAGATATACGCCATGTCTGAGGCGAGCCGCGAGCATAACCCGATTGCGGCCAACGTACTAAGCGAGTCACAAGCGCTATTGAGAGATAGTCCCTGCGAAGTCTACATGAGCGATATGTGCGTTGGTGTTAGTCCCACCGGCATTTATACCTGCTCCAACGTTGTTGCCGTTTGAGACGAACCGCACTTCGAGGGGAGAGCATGTGGCCACGCTTCTCAATCCCACTGTTATAGTTGAGGTGCTGTCGCCATCCACGGATATGACCGGGGGAGAAGCTCGCTCATTATCGCAGGCTAGACTTGCTGCCCGACTACGTGCTGGTCTCACAAGACGGTGGAGTTGTAGCACCAAATCCACCTACAGGCTGATTGACAGTCTTCCGGCTGCTCGGTATACT
>JBBSIK010000114.1:0-7858 GCA_038232115.1 Chloroflexia bacterium | reverse complement strand
AGAGGTGGAGGGGGTTGTCGTACCAGAACTCTAGCGCGAGCATCAGGTTACGCAAAGCGATTCCCAGGGGCGGTGGAGCCACTGGAAAAGCCATCTCCATGCAGAGGGCGGAGACTGTGGAATGCACTCCACCGCACACGCCGCATGCTCGGCTGCTGATGAAGGCCGCGTCTCGGGGGTCGCGCCCTTTGAGGATAACCTCATAGCCACGGAACAGAGTCGCCATAGAGTTCGTTTCGATCACTCGGCGCTCTTTGAGATCCACCACCGAGTGGAATGCCAGCGCGCCCGCGACGCGGGTTACTGGGTCGAAATTGACGGACTTGATGTGGCCGTTGCGCTCCAGTAGGTCTTTGATGCGGTCGGCTTGTTCGTCAAGCGACTTTGTCTGGTAGGAGTAAGGATCGCGCACACCCTCTTTTAGATAGGCATTGCCGTTCTCATCGAACTCTATCGGGAGATTCTTAAAGCACATGAAGTTCTCCTGTTCTTATTTCGTTTTGAAATCTTTTCATAGGAAATCTGAGGACTAGATCTTAACTGCGTCTATTACCGCCACCAGGTCCCCGTCTACCGCGACCAACCCGTCAAGCAGGGCAACGGCGGCACCGTTGATAGTGTTGATGTCATCCGCCAGAGGGGCCGTGCTATCGCGTATGGCCTCCAATCCCCCGGCGAGCTTAGCCAGGTTCTGATTGGCGTGTATCAGAGCTACAGCAATCTGGATTAGATAAGCCGCAACCACACCGACGACTACAGTCGTAATGAGGAGTGTCAAGCGGGTCAGGAGTGTCTTCACAGCTTGACCTCCTCTACGTTGCCTGTGCCGTTGCCTGTGACTTTCGACGGTTCGGCGGATACAGCCTCAGATGCCGGGGCGAGCGCGGCTCCGATTGCTCCCGTATGCTCCTTAATGGAGCCTGCCCCTGCCAGCAACCCCGAAGCGACGGAGATAGTGTCCTTAAGCGCAGCTACATTAGCTGTATTGCCAGCGATCTTGACTCCGCCCGCGAGAGCTTCTGCCGTATACCGCTCTATGTTACGAGCAGCTACAAGTGCTCGAGAAAGTAACGTCACAGAGACAGGTACGACGGCGGCTACCGTTGCAATGAGCATACCCCACCATATAGCAGCAATACCGCGATTCATGCGGCACCCTCCTTTCCTTTGGACAGGGCTTGGGCGACAGCGGCGAGGTGACCGTCCACAGCGCCCAGGTTACCGGCCAGCGTAGTCAATCCCGCATTTAGCTGAATTACCTGCGGAGCCAGATGGCTGGTCTCTTTCTCAATGGCACGAACACCATAGCCGAGCCGGGCCAGGTAACTGTTGGCCGACCCTCCTATGCTCTCTAGAGCCTTTACGATCCGCCCCAGGAAGAAGACCAGAGCACCGGCAAAGGCAAGCACCTCAAGGGCCGAAAGGATTGTAAGTCGGACGCGCATTGTCTGTATGTCTCCTAATAGCATTAACTCCCGCCACTATGCAGGAGGCTCACCGGTAACTGCTCTCTGAATACGAGCGGTGGCACCCGCTATCCCCTCGCTTGCCGTGAGAATGTCGCCCGCGATCTGGTTCGTGCGAACGAGTAACGGTATGTGGACGGTGTTGTTGGCGATCAACTTGCCGACGCGCCATACTTCAGACGCGCCTTCGTCTATCTGCTGTGCTGTGTGGGTCAATAGGTTCAGCAGAAAAGCCACCACACCGACAACGACCGCACCCACCGCGAGAGTGAGCCCCCAATAGGTGGCGATAGTGTTGTCTGACGCCCGTTCCTCAAATAAGCCCTTCATAAGCGTTTCTCCCGTCAAACATGCTCCGATAACAGCAGGTGCTATGTCCTGCCATTCGGGCATGGCATATCAGCCTTTTAGCGTGCAGCCGGCTCAGGAGCCTCCAGAACGTCAGCTATCTGTGTGGCGTGTCCCTCGATTGCCCTGGCACCCTCCAGGAGTTGAACAGCAACAGCATTGGTCTTATCCAGTTCCCAGATCGGCTGCGTGTTGCGGACGATCTCCTTGGCAACACCAAGGGCGTGTGTGGCATTCTTGAGTATGCTGCGAGCAACGCCTATGATCGCCAGCAAGAGCGCCGCCACAACGGCCACAACCAGGCTGGCAATTCCCATCCCCAAGTACCAGTTGCCTACAAACTTCTTCTTAGTCATGCCCTTTCCTCAATATTGCTCTAAAATGGACCCACCTGGCCTGACATCCCAATCATTAGGAAGCCACGCGACCAATCAGGGGGCAGCCTACTTCTTTGAGCGTGCCTTGGGCTTAGGGTGCATTGGTCGCAGCCCTTCATGCACGGGTGGCGCTCCGCTCTGTCCTGGGCGAGTTCCCGGGGCCTCGTAGCCGTCGGGATATTTCTCGTATGAGTGGGTGCGGCCAGGGGTCTCAGTATCGAATTGTTGCAACTTCTCATAGAAGAAGTGAGTGGCCTTTTTGAAGGGACCAGGCTCCTCAACGTGACCCCAGCCGCTAGGCACGTGTTCCTTGCGGTCCCAGATTGGCTCGCGGTTCTGGAACTGCATCGTCAGACGGCGAAGCGGGCGAATGAACGCTCCTGTAGTCCGCGAAGTCGTGGAGGACACAGTCGAACCTGGGGAGCGTTTGTAGAAAGGTGCAAAGCGGTCGGGGAAGCCTGGCATCGTGCAACCGATGCAGACCCCACCGGTGTTCATGCAGCCGCCAACGTGATTAATAGCACCTCGCTTGGTGATGTTGCACTGCACAACCGGCCCCCAGCAACCGATCTCGACCAGACACTCCTTATCGCCGTACTCGTGGGCGAACGTGCCCTCCTCGTAGTAGCCGCCACGCACGCACTGCTGGTGAACAGTATCCTTGAACAGCCAGGCGGGACGACCGAGTTCGTCAAACTCAGGCAGTGGACCTAGGCCGTTGAGAAACAGCAACACAGCGTTGACGGTCTCCGTGAAGTTATCTCCCACGGGCGAGCAACCGGGCACGTTGATCACTGGGAGGCCCAGGGCACTGACGTAATCTTCGCCCAGGAAGTCCATCACGCTCATGGAACCGGTGGGGTTGCCGTAAGCCGCAGGGATGCCTCCCCAGGTGGCGCACGTACCGATGGCGAAAACCGCAGCGGCGCCCGGCGCAAGACGTTTGAGCCACGTGGTGGTGGGGATAGGCTTAGGCACCGTTTCAGAACCCATAGCGCACCAATAGCCTCCCGTTTCCGCCGCCAGCGCCTCGTTGGGAATTGAGCCCTCCCAGATCACAACGTAGGGCGCATTGAGCTTGCCTTCAGCGGCAAGCTCGTAGTTGCGGATGAATGCTTCGCCCGACTCCACGGAGGTCACAGGGTGATGGAGCACAACACGGGGCACGCCCGGCAAGCGGCCAATCAGCAGGTCCTCGACGCTGGGAGCCGTTGCACCCGTCACCGCAACGGTGCAGCCATCGCAGCTCATTCCGGCCAGCCAATATGCGTGCGCTACCTTGACCGGACCGAGAAGAGCGCCGCTTCGTTCCTCTCCCGGCGTCTTCCTTAGCTCGCGCTCGGCGCTGGAGGTCAGGAAATCGACCGCGCCTACTCGATCTTCGATGTCGGCTTTCATGAGTGGGGAGGAAGGCATCGATACTTGTTCGGCCATTGGGTGCTCCTTTATAGGGTTCGCCGATTTACTCGCTCTTACATCATATACCTTACCCTATAGGGTAAGGTCAAGTCTACTCTGCATTACTCGTCGTTATTGGTCGGAAGACAGCCGCAGTCGGGCACGAAAGCCCGGCAAGCGCAGGCATCCTCTTCAGGTTGCAGCTTGCTCTGGAGTGTTCGGAGCGCGGCGATCTTGAGTTCGTACTCGCGGATCTTGTGGGTGAAAAGGTCATCCAGCTTTGTGCGAAGCTCATTACATCGAGCGTGGCGCGCCATACCCATAAGCTGCCCTATCTCGGTAAGGGTCAACCCCAGGCGCTGCGCTCGACGTATGAACCTGAGCTGGTGGACCTGGCTCTCGTCGTAGTAGCGATAGCCGTTTTCGCCTCGCTCGGCAGACGGCAGAAGCCCGATGCGCTCGTAGTAGCGGACCGTTTTGGTCGTAGTGTACGCCAGCTGAGCCAGGTCGCCGATGGTCAGGTGCCCGTTCACGCCAGGTCCGTACCTCTTGCCTGTTCCTCAAATTTCGCCATTATTGTCGACCGTAATTGCTCTACTAACCCAACGTAAGCCGGTTGTGGCTTACGGTCTAGGATAGGGGTGCCCGCGTTGTCGGCCTGCCGTACACCATCATCAAACGGAAGCACAGCTATGATTTCGAGATCGCGTTCAGCGCAGTAGTGGCGAATCGCTTCCTCATCCTGGGGGGAGCGCACTTTGTTTGCCACGACATACACCTGCTTGATGCCGAGGCCTCGGGCCAGGGTTGCGGTACGCCCCGTAGTCTCAAGCGAGCGGTAATAAGGCTCGGTGACCACGAGCATCATGTCGGTATTCCGGACCGTGCCACGGCTCATGTGCTCGATGGACGCTTCCATATCCACTATCGTGAACTGGTCCGCTTGCTCCATGATCTGGCTCAACATGCCACGCACGGTGGCATGAGCTCCACAGAGTCAGCCGGCGCCTGGGTGGTCAACGTTAGCTGTGAGCAGCAGCGTGACGTTGTCTGGAGCCAACACGCCGTGTTCCGAAGTAACATCGCTGATGGGCTGGGTGAGCGTTAGTTGCTTGGTGCCAGAGGCGTCTGTGCGTTCCTCTAGGATCGTGCGGGGGAGAGCGTGGAGAGAGGCCAAACCCTGCGGCGTGACGCCGAGGGCCACCCCCAGGTTCGGGTTAGGGTCGCCGTCTATGGCGAGTACAGAAAAGCCACCCCGTGCAAATAGCCTAGCCAGGGTGGCGGACAACGTGGTCTTTCCTGAGCCACCTTTACCGGAAATAGCAAGTTTCATAAAGAGTGTCCTTCCGAATTGTTGCTCCTACGCTTGACCAACTTGCAGGCCTCTCTGACTTCCGACGTGGCCCACTGCGGATCGCACACGGGCTGGAAGTCAGCCCTGCAACTGGATTGTGCAGCGCGTGCCACGTAACGGCCAAGCAGGCCTCGACGCCACGGGGTCAGCCAACGTTACTATGTGAGAGGAGAAACAGCAACCGTTTGATACCGTTGGTCACGATTGCGATTGTTTGTTCATTATAGCATTGAGAGAGGGGCTGTCAAGGTATTGTAGCGACATACGTGTTCAGGGTAGGGGTGCAGGGGCATGTCCCTGACGAGGGTATGCGAGGGTATGGAGGTGTCCCCCATCTCTCTCTCTTCTTTTTATCCTCCCCTCCAATTATATGGAGGAGTAGGGGGGTGGGACTTGGTCTAGCAATCTGCTGATTTGCCCTACCTCTATTCTCAACACTTACATCAAGTCGAAACCTGGTTGCCTCCTTTCCTCTGTGGTAGAACAGACTCAAACTACTGCAACAAGCTATGGTAATGGACCCCTACTATGCCGAACGAAACGCTAATGGAGCAGCTTGATACGCTGCGTGAAACTTACTCTCAGAGGAACAAAGCCACCGCAACACTGCAATCCACTCTCAAAGGAGTCGCGGACGCGCATGCCAAAGCTCAGAGGATCTTGCGCGATTTCGACGCGCAAAACCCTGGCTTAGACATCGCTGGCGCTCAGGATGCCTTTACCCAGACGCGGCTCAAGGAAGAAGCAATTGACCCGCTCCTACCTGACGTGCGCCGTAAGCTCAAAGAGCTAACCGCCCTCACCGGCGCTCTCAAAGATGTGTCCCAGGCCCTCAGAAGCGAGCCTGTTGATGTGGTGCGCCTCGACAAGGCTATTACCCTGCTGCAAAACAGCAAAGAGGAAAGAGTAGCAGATATGCTGCCCACGCTGGAGGAGGAGCTTGACCAGGCGCAGCGCAGGTTGGGCGACGAGTTCGGCCAGAAGTTGCGAGATGTGATGGTGCAGGGGGCCATCAGTGTGGGCGGGCGCGCACCGAAGTTCGAGATCGGCAGGTTCGAGCTTGAGGCCAACTTCGCCAGGCGTACTCTCACGTTGCGCTATGGCAAAGACATTGTGGTGCCCCGTACTCCTATCACCGTAGACGCCGCTATCAAAGCATACGAAGGCGCGAGCAAAGCCGTTATGGGCCGCAATCAGGACGGTGGCGTGTGGATGGCGCAGTTTGGCGAAGCGTATGAGCGAGCAAGGCGCAAGCGCGGCGGAGCGGGTGGGCGTGTCAACATCGTAGATTGCTAGCTGGAGACCGTGTTGCTCCGCCAGGGGCGCGCCTTTGCGAGCGAGCCGAGCAAGCGCACCTTCACCGACTACATGCGGGCACAGTTCGCCTACGACTTCTATGAGTTCACCGGGAACCAGCGCCTGACGTACAACGGCCAAAGGGTTAAGGCCCACAGCGCCACAAAGTCCCAAACCGACAGCCCCGCGAAAAGCTTCTGGATAGTGGAAGGCGACACACCCCATGATGGGCGGTACATCGCCGACATTGAGTTTGCCTTATGATTTTGGATATTAGATTAGATTAGTAGCAGAGAGCGCAATCCAAAATGGAGAACGTTATGCTGCCTGAACCGCGCCTTGCCCGACAGATCGTAGAAACCTTGGGCCAGTCCGGTACCCCTATGTCGAAGGGTGTCAGCTACTACAACGCCGGCAACGAGTCGCTGCTCAACGCTATAGACACACATTATCTCGGCTCGTACCTGGCAGAGGGCGGAGCCGTCTTTAAGTTGGTGGTAGGCGACTACGGCAGCGGCAAGTCGCACTTCCTCTACTGCGTGCGCGATTGAGCGTGGCAGCGTAATTTTGCCGTGAGCAAAGTAGACCTTAGCCCCAAAGAGAGTCCATATGACGACCAGCGTCGCGTGTATGCGGCGGTGGCATCGGCTCTGGTATGGCACGAACTCGGCGGCGTGAGTGAGGGCGCTTGAGGCGCTCAGGATGGGCATCGTGCCGGTGCAGGACGCCGAGACATTGACTATCGGCCTGGAGGCCGAGCGTATCACGCTCAACCGTACGCTGGACCGCAGCCGGGAGCGCAGCGGCGACGTGCTGGCGGTGATAGGCGATTATGGCTTCTGCAAGAGCCACTTTATCGAGCTAGCGGTGCGTCGCGGTCTGCGGGAGAAATTCCTCGCTTCCACAGCCAGCCTCGACCTTGTGGAGGTGCCCCCCAGCAAGGCGCACACGATATATGAAGCGCTGGTTACGTCGCTGCGCTACCCCGACACCGAGCAGCGCGGCCTTGCCCCTTTGCTCAACAAAGCACTCGCGAACCCGGCGGTTCTGGCACAGTTTGTCGAATTGTGCCCGCGCGAACCGAGGAGTTGCCCCCTGGCATCTACGCTGCTGGCTTTGCAAGATTGCCCCAGCCAATCGGCCTTCGACGAGATTGCGCAGTGGCTAAGTGAGCAGGCCAAACCCCAGGCTGAGATGAAGCTTTGCCTCAAAAAGCCGCCCCCGCTCTATGTTACCCGCGAGACCGCCCGGCAGTACAGCTACTTGCTCACAGGCATATCCAAGCTGGCGACGATGCTCGGCTATAGTGGCCTGCTGGCGTTGATTGACGAATCCGAGCACTAATCTCTGTTACGTCCGGCGCAGCGCGAGCGAGCAGACTCGTTCTTCAAGGCGATGATCATAGGCGCGCTCGGCCAGAACGGGCGTATTGATCCGCGCGACATTCCAGACAATCCGCGCTCCGAATATCCCCTTACCTACTCGTCTGAGCCGCACATGCTATTCCTTTTCGCATTAACCGAGAGCGCAGACCGCATGTCGGTCGGAACGTGGCTCGCACCCTCTAACATCGTGCGCCTAGACGATCGCTTCATCGAGAAGGACATACGGGAGTTCTT
>JBBSIK010000113.1:0-7868 GCA_038232115.1 Chloroflexia bacterium | reverse complement strand
TGTTGAAGGTCGAGGTGCTGGACAGCCGTATGGAGCCGTGATACTTGCTGACCGACTGGCCTGCCAACACCCCTTCCCAAGCAGCACGCCTATTCTAGATGTACCGGCAGAGGTGGAGTGTGGAGGAGGCATTCCAGTTTCTCAAGACATGCGTGGGTTGGGAAGAAGTGCAGGTACTTGATCTGGAAGGGGTACGCACGCTGGTGGCGCTGGGCTGGGTAGCGGCGGGTTTCCTGTATGAGATAGATGGTGGTTGGGAATGGGCAGACGTCGAGCTATTGGCAAAGCTCGGTGGCTACGTGCCACACAAAAGGCGCAAGCCCGGCAAGAAGATACTCTTGTGGGGCTTGCAACGTGTGCAGGACTACCTTGTCACGGACGCTATCCTTCGCCAGCACAAAGCTGCCGCCGGCTCAATTCCTCCTGGTGTGGCCGCTCTCCTCGGCAAACACTTGGTCGATCACTTATGACCGGATGTCAGCCCTAGCCGCTTGACTACATCAAGCGTGAGTGCTATACTCAGTGTGCTTGATTCACAATCGAATATGTTGAAGCACAGAGGTCGCCCAAAGCACGGAAGCAAGGGCGGCAATGGGGGAAGCCGGTAGAGTCCGGCGCTGTCCCGCAACTGTAATCTCGTCAGAGAGAGCCAGGATACCCGCCTCTGTGTCTACTCCAACACCTTCGCGAGAAAGGGAGGGAGAGCGATGACGCAGCCACGCCTGCACCGGCCACCGTAGCACTTTGCGCATGGTCCGGCACCTGATCATCAGCCTTTGTAGATACCATCTACACTACGCAACCCTTGTCGCATGCGACAGGGGATTTTTGTTATTGCGCACTATACAGCATGTCATCAGAAGGAGCAGAATCCAATGTTCTCAGCAAGTACCGCACTCAAAAAAGCAGGGACCATGTCCCTTGCTACCGTGGCCGCACTCGGCTCATTTGCCCCCATGGCCCTGGCAGAGCCTTCACATGTGGATTACACTTCCCAGGCTAACAAAGCCCTCAACTGGATCAAAACACAGCAGCAACCCGATGGCTCGTTCCAGGGCTTCGGGGCAGGCTCCACCGTGGACGTGGTACTGGCCTTTGTGGCAGCGAGGCAATCGCCCGACAATTTCTTGGCTGGCGGCAAGCCTCCCATTGCCTTCCTGCAAAGCAAGGCCGCCGATCTTGCCAAGACGCCAGGCGGCGCGGGCAAGTTGCTCATAGCAGTGAACGCGCTGGTCATGAACGATAAATCATTTGGCGGCATAAACCTCGTGGATATGATAAACGCCGGCTACGACGCCAATACGGGACAGTATGGCAAAGATGTAATCGGACATGCGTATGCAATGTTGGGCCTCTCGTCAGCCAGCAACCACCCACCTGTCAAGGCAATAGAGTTCCTTAAGAGCGCTCAGACACCGGAGGGTGGCTGGGCTTTCTCCGGCGATACCAAGCCCGGCGCGGCTGACACCAACACCACTGCTGTGGTAATACAAGCCTTGGTAGCGGCAGGGGCCGATAAGACAGAAAGCACAGTGCTAAAGAAGGCTGTAAGCTATTTGTATTCCCAGCAGAATCCAAATGGCGGCTTTCCCTACCAGAAGGGCGATCCGCAGAGTAGCGAAAGCGATGTAAATTCCACCGCCTACGTGGGCCAAGCCCTACTCAGCTTGGGCTACACGGGCCAGGCTCCCCTTGATCCTGGTGTCAATGCGGCTGCAAGCAGGGCACTTGCCTTTATCAGTTCTCTTCAGAAGCCAAATGGTGCGTTCCAGTGGAAAAAATCGGAGCCGGATGACAACGCGGGAGCTACTTACCAGGCCGTACCTGCCCTCCTCTATGCCACGCTTACAGCGCCATATGTGCCTCAGAACGTAAGCGAAAACCCTTCACCAACAGCAACTATACCCAGCGCAGATGTGCCTGGCATGCCAACTACGGGCAATTCACTAGATGGTCTCATAACAGCACTTGCTGCCCTGGTGGCATTGCTCATGGGCGCAGGCGTTGTGGCACGACACAAAGCTGTAGTACGGTAAGCACACTGTCAAGGGGCGGCTTACGGGCTGCCCCACTCCCCAAATCCTGAAACGGCGGTTAAGTTGAGCACATTCCGGCAGGTCGGCAAATATGTCCTGGGGATCATCCTCTTCCTGAGCATCGTGGGTATGGGGGGAGATGCTTCGCCTTATGCACACGCGCAAGGAGCGGAACACCACGCAGGCCTGGTTGTGCAGTTCGCCGACGGCAATACCCGCACCTACTGCATAGCCTTCACCGGAGATAGCATCAGCGGCCTCGACCTCCTGCTCAAGACGGGGCTTGAGGTGAAAGTGGAGTCGTATGGAGGTATGGGCGGCCTCATCTGCAAGATTGGGCCAGATGGCTGCGATTATCCGGAGCAGCCGTGCGTATGCCAGTCATACGGGCCGGGCGGCACGTACTGGAGCTACACGCACCTCAAGAACGGCAGTTGGAAGACCTCACAACAGGGAGCAAGCAGCTACAAGGTGCATGACGGCGACATAGAGGGCTGGGCATGGAGCAGCGGCAAAGGCCCCAACAGGGTGCCATCATTTGCTCAGTTGTGTCCCAACCTCCAACCTGCCCAACCCGAACCTACCGCCACTCCCAGACCTCAGCCACCCACCCCTACCCTCGCACCACCCAGGCCTGCCAACACCACACAAGCCACTGTTGCACCCATACCCGTGCCGCCGACAGGCACACCACCCCTTCCGCGCTCCGTCAAGAGCCAGCCGTCTGCTGTAGCGTCGCCATCAGCCACTCGCAAGCCACTAATCACGCTGTCTCCAACGCCCCGCCCTAAACCAAGTCCAACACGCGCGCCTACAGATCAGCCCATACAGCCCGCAACACCGACTTCAATGCCATTCCCCCCCACGTTGACCGAAGCGCCAACGGGTAAACCTACTAATACGCTCACACCTCCTACAGAGACGCCACTATCCACAAGTACACCGTTGGACACAGCTATCAGCGGACCCAGGGATACACCCACGGTCATAGCCACGATTCCACCTACCGGACGGCCCACTGACATTATGGTGGCTGCACCTTCTACAGCAACTGTTCAGCCTACCTCTACGCAGACCTCTGCGACTGCAAGTTCCTCCCCTCAAGCTCTTGCCCAGACACTCGCGGTGGGTATTGGGCTGATTGTCGTTGGCGGCCTGCTGCTCATGCGGTATATGGGCGCGAGAGGGGGTAGGCAGCCATGATGTGGAACAGTGGCGCGGCCCATTTCCACGTTGGCGCCTGGCTCCTATGGCTGTTGGCTGCCATGCTAGGTGCGCTTCTCACCCGAAATCCGCTGTACCTGGTCATAGTGATTGCGGCAGCTAGCATTGCGCGTAACTCTCTCACGCGCTCGCTGTCCACGAACGGCGAGAAGACCAACGTCACGAACATGCGCCTCCAGGCAGACACAGCATCGCGTGGGTGGGGCCTGCTGATGCGAGCTGTCCTCTGGCTGCTCGTAATAATATCGCTGTTCAAGGTGTTGAGCCTGCACATAGGCACAACAGTGCTATTCACGCTGCCGGAAGGATGGCCCATTATTGGAGGGCCCATCACGGCGGAAGGGTTCGCGCAAGCCGGACTGGATGCACTTTCGCTTATATCAGTGCTGACGGTATTCTCAGCGTTCAGTTCGGGGGCCGACTACTACGCACTGCTCAGATCGTCACCAGCCTTCATGCACCAGGTTGGCCTGATTACCTCTATCGCTATCACCTTTGTGCCGCAAACAGTGACGCGCTTCGCTGAAATCAGAGAAGCTCAGACTCTGCGCGGCCACCATGTGCGGCGCATAAGCGACCTGCTGCCCATCATCATGCCCCTGCTGGCGGGAGGTATGGAACGCTCGATGAACCTGGCCGAAGCAATGGAGGCGCGCGGATTCAGTCGCACCCCGCCTGGCACGCGCAACCTGCCGCCCATCCTCGTGCAGAGCGGTCTCGCGGGAGGGCTGGGGCTAATCCTGGTTGGCGGGGCTTTCCTGGCCTTCTTCGCGCCTTTACCCAGCGTGGGGTGGAGCACAGTAATAGCGGGCCTGGCGCTTATTGTCATCACCCTGCGGGCGGTGAGCGTCAGGTCGAAGCGCACCCGCTACAGGCGAAGTGTATGGCGCGACGCTGATACAATGTTGTCAGCCCCCAGCCTCGGCGTCGCCATCATCGTGCTTATGTACAAGATAGTCGCGCCCGCCTCGCTGGTGTACGACCCACTCAGCAGACTACACATCTATATGCCCCCGTTCGACCCTGTGCTCGCGCTGGCACTCGCGGCACTGGCAGTCCCTGCCGTCATCCTGAGAGGGCGCGGGCGGCAAGTAGGCAGGCAAATTGAACTGGAAAGTTACTCAAGGTAAAGTACTATGGACCGCATGCACAACCCACTCATCCGAATCGAAGGCGTGACCTACACCTATCCAGGCACAACCCGGCCTGCCTTGCGCGATTTCTCGCTACGAGTGGAGGAGGGCGAGTTTCTGCTCGTGACGGGCGTGTCGGGCGCGGGCAAATCTACCTTGCTACGCCTATTGAACGGGCTTGTGCCGCACTTCTACGGCGGTACGCTATCGGGCAGCATTAGCGTTGCGGGGCGCGACCCGGTAGAGGTTGGGCCGGGAGAGATGAGCGACACCGTAGGGCTGGTGTTCCAGGATCCGGAGGCACAATTCGTGGCCGAGGTGGTTGAGGACGAGATGGCCTTTGCTATGGAGAACGCGAGCCTGCCACTGCCAACCATGCGCAAGCGGATCGAAGAGTCCCTCAACGCGCTCGGCATCGAACATCTGCGCAGTCGCCGCGTCAGCACCCTATCAGGAGGCGAGCGACAACGAGTAGCCATCGCCGCCGTATTGACAATGCAGCCTCGCGTGCTCGTACTGGACGAACCTACGTCACAACTCGATCCGCAATCAGCCGAGGAAGTGCTGGACTCGCTCGTCAAGCTCAACAAGGACCTGGGCCTCACCATCGTGCTGTCAGAGCACCGGCTAGAGCGCGTGGTGCAGCACGCCGATCGCATGCTCTACATAGGGCAGGACGGCGAGTCTATAGTGGGCGAACCGCGCGATATCCTGGCCGAGATACCCCTCGCCCCTCCCCTCGCGCAGGTTGGCAAGCTACTTGGCTGGACCCCCCTCCCCCTCAGCATAAAAGAGGCTCGCCGCTTCGCCACACGGTGGAGCAGCCCAACTCCGTCCCACTATCACCCATCACCCATTACCCATCGCCCACCTACCATATGCCTGCAAAACGTCTGGTTCGGCTACGCGGGCAGAGAGGTCTTGCACGGGCTGAGCATGGATATCTACCCTGGCGAGATTACCGCGCTCATGGGTCGCAACGGCACCGGCAAGACCACCATTTTGAAGCTCATTATGGGCCTGATTAAACCGGCACGCGGGCAGATCGAGACGCTTAGCATGAACACGCGCCGCACCTCACCGGAAGCTATGTCCGCGTTAATGGGATATGTGCCTCAACAGCCGGACGTACTGCTTTTTGCCGATACGGTGCAGGCGGAGATAGACTTCACCCGCCGCGCCCACCACCTACCGCCCAACGGAGCCGAATTGCTGTCGAGCCTGGGCCTCGCTCCATACCGGCAGAGCGACCCCAAGGACCTCAGCGTGGGCGAACGGCAGCGTGTGGCTCTTGCAGCAGTGCTCGCGGGCAACCCGCAAGCCCTAATCCTGGATGAACCAACACGCGGCCTCGATTACATACAGAAAGATGCTCTGGTAAGCATACTGCGTAGCTTGAGACAAGAGGGGCGCACGGTCGTACTAGCCACCCACGATGTGGAACTTGCAGCCCATCTTGCTGACCGCATCATCCTCATGGGGGATGGGGACATAATAGCCGACGGCCCCGCCCGCGAGGTGATGTCCGACTCGCTTGTATTCTCCTCACAGGTGAGCAAGCTCTTCCGCAACCCCGCGTTGGTCACGCTGGAAGACGTGATGCGGGTTGTTGAAACAGGATAGGGTCAAAACATGCAAAGGACGCGCAAAGAGTATTGTTGGGGTGGTTGGTATTAATTCATCGCAGAGACGCTGAGGACGGAGGTCTTTATGGGATCGAACCGAAAAGAGGAACGAGACATCAAAGTAGCGGGCGGAACCACCGTCCTCACGCGCGCGTCTAATACTCAGTCCTCAGTCCTCAATCCTCATCACTCGCCGCGCTCCTCCGGCCTCGTAAGCGCCATTATCCTGACGATGACCACCCTCCTGGGGGCCTGGGCTTTCCTCTATCCCTTCTTCGTACCACATGGCAGGAGCGAAGAGACCGGGTCACACGCTGCTGATGCGCCGCTGATCTTCCTGCTGGTGATGGTGCTGTGCCTGGGGGCCATCGTGGCCGACCTTGAGACGCGCACCATTGATAGCAAAACGGTGGCGCTGCTGGGTGTGCTGGTGGCTACAAACTCGCTGCTCAGGCCGGTGCAGGGGCCGGGTGGCTCATCTTTCTTCCTCTTCCTGCCTATCCTGTGCGGCTACGTCTTCGGCCCGCTGTTCGGCTTCCTGCTGGGAGCGATCTCTGTCGTCGTATCCGCTCTGTTCATGGGCGGTGTCGGACCCTGGTTGCCGTTCCAGATGCTGGCTGTGGGCTGGGTTGGTCTCGGTTCGGCGCTGCTTCCGGGGAAAGCTATGTCGGCAATGTGGGGCGGAAAAGCGGAAAGGTGGCTGCTGGCCGGGTGGGGGGCGGCGCTGGGGCTTGTCTTTGGGGCAATTATGAACCTGTGGTTCTGGCCCTACCTCGCCGCCGATGCAGGCTACTTGCCTGACCAGGTGTGGCAACCCGGGGCCGATCTACTCGATGCCATACAACGCTACGTCGCCTTCTACCTGGCATCATCCCTCCCCTACGATCTTGCCCGCAGCATAGGCAACGCCCTGCTGATAATCTTCCTCGGCCCGCCCGTCTTGCGCCTGCTGAGGAGATACCGGCAAAGGTTCTTCTTCAGCGTGAAACATAAATCTGAAGTGTGAGCGCGCCTCTCAGGATGCGCGTTTCATCAAGCTAGCATTACGAAGCGAAGAAGGCGTACAACTCCGCATAGGTCTCATCGGACGCTTCCTCGGCAAGATAGTGGCCGCAGTCGAGCGCCCGGCCTTGTACGTCGTCGGCCCATTCGCGCCATATCGCAAGCACGTCATACCACTCCTCAAGCTGTCCACTCCGCCCCCACAGCGCGAGCACCGGGCAGGCTATACGCCGCTTCCCTCGGTCCGCCTCATCGAGGGCGAAATCTATGGTAGCGCCCGCCCGGTAGTCCTCGCACATGGCGTGGATAGTTTCGGGATTGTGGACGCACCTCAGATAGTCATCCAGAGCTTCCGGGCTGTGATAATCGGGTGGCTCCTGACCGAATGTGGGATCACGCCAACGATAATAATAGTTGTCCGGGTTAGCGCCAATCAAACGCTCCGGCAGAGGATAGGGCTGCGCGAGAAAGAACCAGTGCCAGAAGCCCATGCCGAACTCCATATTCGTTCGCCTGAACGCCTCGCCCGTAGGGATGATGTCAAGCACAGCGAGCTTGAGCACGCGCTCCGGCTGGTCGAGGGCCATACGGTAGGCGCAACGGCCTCCTCGGTCGTGACCTGCGACGAAGAATCGCTCGAAGCCAAGCTGACGCATCACCTCCACCTGGTCCCGCGCCATGGCTCGCTTCGAGTAGGGGGCGTGGTCCGGGGTGGTCGGCGGCTTTGAACTATCGCCGTAGCCTCGCAGGTCTGCGGCAACCACAGTGAAATCTCGCGCAAGCTGCGGAGCGATCTTGTGCCATATCACGTGCGTCTGGGGGTGACCATGTAGCAGCAAGAGAGGAGG
>JBBSIK010000112.1:0-7892 GCA_038232115.1 Chloroflexia bacterium | reverse complement strand
AGTTGGCGGGCCCTGGCTTGTCCAATTTGTACGTTTGCCCCAGTGTTGCAATAGGTATCTCGTTTAGCCCTGGTACAATCGTAGCCTTGTTGTCATACCTCCATTTGGGGCCGTAAGGGAAAGCAATACGAGTACCGTGTAGGCAACAAGCCAGATGAACAGAACGAAAGCTACAGTCTGCACGGAGCGCCTTATCAGGTAGATTGCCATTGATGACTCTCCCAATACTTTTTCTCTTTTCGTCTCGCACACGGTACTCTTCAGTCGGTCCTGTGCGGATCGAGGGTGCTGCGTAGCGCATCGCCAACATAGTTGATCGAGAGCACGGTGATAAGCACCATGATAGCGGGCATCAAAAACAACCATCCGCGTATGTCTTGGAAGGGGTTAAGGTTGGTAATATTGAGGGCGAGGCCCTGGAAAAGAACGAGCATATTACCCCAACTGGGAAAGGGTGGGTCGCTGATGCCCTTTGAGAAATAAGCGAGGATTGACTCCAGGATAATGAAGTCTCCTACTGAGAAGGTGGCAGCTACCACAATGGGCGCTATAGAGTTTGGAAGTAAGTGCCTGAATATGATGCGGCGGTTACTAGCTCCAAGTGCTCTTGCGGCTTCCATAAAGCCCAACGACCTGAGCGAGAGCACAGAACCGCGTACCAATCTCGCCAGCCCCATCCAGCTAAACAGGGTAAACACCCCTGCTATAGTAGCCAGGGTGAGCGGCGGGTTCAGTTCGGGGCTACTCCACCACGAGCTGAGGGCGGGGGCCTGCTTTAGTTGGCCGAAGACAATCAAGAACAAGGGCAAGATAGGTATAGCCAGGAGCATATCCGCTAGACGCATCAGCACCGTGTCTATGAACCCACCATAGTAGCCAGCCAGTGCGCCCAGGAGGGAGCCTATGATTACCACAAGCAACGTCGAGATGAGGGCCACAAAGAGGGACACGCGCCCGGCTATAAAGAGGCGCAACATTACGTCACGGCCCTGGTGGTCGGTGCCCAGCCAATGGATTTGCCCATTGACTGTGTCCACTGTGCCGGCGGGCGCATAAAGCAAAGAAGTGTTCGGCGTGTACAGACCAAAAGGAGAAAGGGCGGGCACCACGATAACGGCTACTGCCAGGAGCGCCAGCACGACCAGGCCAACGACACCTGACCTGTGTCTTCGGAACCGTCCCCACACAAAGGCAGCCTGTCCCGTCTGCGCCGAGGGGACGTTATCTTTAGCGACGGTGGCAATAGCCATAGCCAATAAACCTTCTCGCGAGCCTTGCCGAGTTGGGTTTGTGCTTCCGCAGCTGCCATTATAGGCTATCTACTGCCCTATTGCAATTGTATTCATCGAAGTAAGTTCAGAGTTAGGGTCGAGATGTTACGAGACTACATAATATGGGACCCCAAAGGCGCGGAGAATACTCATTGTTTGTCCTCTGCGTCTCTGCGGTTCCACACCCTTTAGCTGAACACTCATCGCAGCACGTTTTACTTCTTGAACCACGCCACCACATCGCCTCTCGTCCGACGGCTGAACTCGTCTAGCTGGTCCATTGTTTCGAGGGCGCGGGCGTAGCTTTGCTCGGCCATACCGTTGAGGTTGTGGTCGTAAAAGTCCACCAACTCGGCTCGTTTGGAAGCAGGCAGGTTGCCGCTGGCCGAGACGAGAGAGGGGATAGATAGCGTGCCGAGTGTGAGCACATAGTCCCAGTGTGAGCGCATGAAGTCCCAGGCCTGCACCTGTGTGTGGCGCTGGCCCAACATAGTACGTAGCATCGGCATTACACCCTCCTGTGGGATGGTGCGGTCCTCCATCAGGTGAAGCGTCTGGGCAACTATCTCCGGCTGCTCGAAGAAGCCGAAGCTGTTCAGATAGCGGTCTCGCTCCTGGGGCGACGACCCGCTGTTCTTACGCTGCCTGTATATATCCACATACCTGTCGAAGCGCGCGCGATCACCAGACCTTGCGGAAGCAGACACGTACAGGCCCGCGAGATTAGCATCTACCGAGGCAGCATCGTGGGCTTCTTTGTCGGCCCACTCACGAACTTGCTCCTGGGCATCTTTATCCTGGGCCAACAGGGTCATCGCGGCCACCACTGACACGCGGCTCTGGGCGTCGTTCTGCGACTCGCCGGGCCTGGGCTTATATGAAAGCTGCTTCATGCGGCCCTCGAACGACTTGTCTACCCAGGTGCGGAAGTTGTTCATCGCCACTTTATCACCCGCGTCTTCCAACAGCCACTCCAGGTTATAGAGATAGCCCACCACCTTGTCGAGCACGTTGTAGTTTTGTGAGTCTATCATTGACGACTCGACATCCAGGAAGCGGGTGATAGATTGCGTGCCGTTGCGCGCCACTGCCCACTGGTCACTGAGCAGGCCCATCTGCTCCATGGGGGTAAGTTTGTCCATATTCGCAAGCAGCCGCTTGAGTAGTTCCTCATCGAGATGCTGGCGATAGAAGCCTATTTCGTCGGCGTTCGCATGAGCCCATATGAGGTCGCCCTGCACATCCAGTGCAACTGTACCTTCGCGGTCGGAGAGCAGATGGCGCACCTCGTGGATACCTGCCGAGTCTTCGTAGCGGATGATGAGGGGCACGTGCCACATCTGGATGTTATCAGCGGAGGCTGTCGGGCTGGAGAAAAATCGCTTCTGGCTCAGTTTGAGATTGTTGCCATTGAGGGACACGCTCACGATAGGATAGCCGCCCTGCGCAACCCAGCTGGTCATGATTTGCGTAACCGGGTGCCCGGCTGCCGCTTCCATGTGCCGCCACAGGTCCGCCCCGGCTGCATTGCTTTCGGCGAACTCCTTCATATATGTACGCATGCCTGCCCTGAACGCATCTTCGCCCAGGAAGCTCTCCAACATCCGCATCACGGCACAACCCTTCTCATACGTGATGACATCGAACATCTCGGCAGCATCGGCGGGCGTCTCGACTTTGTTGTAGATAGGGTGGGTGCTCTCCAGGGCATCGGAGGACATGGCGCGGATGCGACCACTCTGGAAGTCGTTCCACAGTTCGTACTCCGGGGATAGGGCATCTATCACCTTGTACGACATCCACTCGGCAAAAGCTTCGTTCAGCCACAGATCGTCCCACCACTTCATCGTAACCAGGTTACCGAACCACATGTGGGCGAACTCGTGGGCCACCACGTGGGCGACAGACTTTTCTGCGCTCCACGACGAGGTTTGCGGGTTCAACAGGAGCAGTGATTGGCGGAACAGCACCAGGCCACTGTTCTCCATAGCGCCCGCCGCAAAGCCCGGCACGGCCACCTGGTCGTACTTGTCGAAGTGATAGGGCGTATCAAAATACTCCTCATACCAGGGGAGCAGGCGTTTAGTAAAGGAGTGGGCGAACTCACCCATCTGCTCTTTGCCGCGCAGGGCATACACGCGGATAGGTGTGTCATCCACATCCTCTTCCGGCGTAGAGGCCACATCGCCGATCACGAGCGCGATGAGATAGCTCGACATCTTTTTGGTAGGCGCGAAAGTCCACGTCTTGGAGATGCTGTCGCCACACTCTTCCACCGAAACGAGTGGGCCGTTCGCCAGCACGGTTGCATCGGAAGTCGTCGTGATCTTCCATGCGAATTGGGCCTTGAAAGTGGGCTCATCAAAGCACGGGAAGATAGCACGCGCATCGGTCTCCTCGCACTGGGTGCATAGGCACTGCTCCGGGCCGTCCTTCGCCAAATAGAGGCCCTCAAGACCCTTACTCACGCGGCCCACGAAAGCGATCTCAAGTGAAGCGGGGCCTATCGGCAGGGTCTCCCCGAAGCTGATCTCCGCCATCTCGCGGTCGGCGTCTTGCTCTATGCTGCTGTCCAGCGTCCTGCCGCCAACCGTCAGGCGGGCGTCGGATAGCTCCAGTTCAACGGCGTGCAGTTCGATGCTGTCGCGGCTCTCCTGTATATCCAACTGGATAGTCACCTTGCCATGGAAGTCCTCTCTGCCGAGCCGAGCGTCAAGCTCGATATCGTAGCGCATGGGGAGGATATGAGTAGGCAACCTGTAAGCTTTGGGGTTCAAATCGTTCTCCTGTGTTTAGAGTTTTGCCTTGCAAATGCGCAAATTAGGTATCGCTGGAATTGTACAAGAGCCAACAAGTATTGCGTAGTTTATGTTATGTTGTTGCAACTACCAATTATCTCACAAGAGGTGGGTGTTGCGTATATGGACAATACGCGCGGTTAGCGCATGGTACTGAGCTATTATATACTGCATATGTCGAACATCAGGCTATCGGTCGGAAGTAGTATCTAGAATGAGGGAAGAGATGAACACAAGAATCCAAGCCACCATCGAGGATTTGTACCACATACCCGAGAACGGCAAAGCCGAGATTGTGAACGGGGAGATAGTATTGATGGCACCAACAGGGGACGATCCGAGCCGGTCTGGAGGCGAAATTTACTACAGCTTGCGCCAATATGAGCGGCAATTTAGAGGAGGCTACGCATATCCGGACAACGCTGGCTTCATCGTAGACTTACCGAACCGCAGGTCATTCAGCCCCGACGCAGCCTGGTACACTGGAGAGCGCAAGCGAGGAGGCAAGTTCCTTGAAGGGGCACCTGCCTTTGCTGTAGAAGTCAGAAGCGAAGACGACTACGGCCCTGCGGCAGAGAGAGCAATGGCCCGGAAGCGAGCCGACTACTTCGCGGCGGGCACCCTGGTGGTGTGGGATGTGGACGTGCTGCAAGAAAGGGTAGTGAGAGTCTACCGCAAGAGTGATCCACAGCGTCCAGCCGTTTACAACCTCGGCCAAACGGCAGAGGCTGAACCCGCAGTGCCAGGCTGGACCATGCCGGTTAACGATATATTCGCCTGATACTGACTTAGCTTATCACACGGCAATCAAAAGTCACCCCAGCCCCGCTCGCCGAAACGCCTCGTCCACGTGTGCCAGGTGACGTTCTAGCGAAAGGATTTCCCCCAACTGCGTCACGGTGATGAGCTTTTCCACTTGTGGGTCGTCCATGACACGATCCATGAATGAGGGTCCGGTCTCACCGCTTGCGTGTAGCTCCCACACCTCCATTGCATGCCTCTGCACTATCTTGTAAGCCACCTGCCTATCGAGGCCGCTTTCGGTAAGAGCTAACATCACCGGCTGCGAGAAGATGAGGCCACCTGTTAAATCAAGGTTGCGTCGCATGCGGCCCGGATAGACGTTTAGCTTCCCCGCTATGCCATCGAACTGGCGTAGCATGTAGTCCACCAGTATAAATGCGCCCGGCAGAATAATCCGCTCGGCTGATGAGTGTGATATGTCCCGTTCGTGCCAGAGGGTTACGTCCTCCATGCCGGTGGAGGCAAAGCCACGCACCACGCGCGCCAGACCGCTGATTCGCTCGCTCTTATGCGGATTGCGCTTGTGAGGCATGGCAGAGGAGCCTTGCTGCGCCGCGCCGAACGGCTCCTCTACTTCCCGCACTTCAGTGCGGGCGAGGTGGCGTATCTCCGTGGCGAACTTATCGAGCGAAGACGCCAACAAAGCGAGGGCGTTGAGCACGGCTGCATGCCGGTCACGCTGCACTATCTGGGTAGACACCGGGTCTGTGCCGAGGCCGAGGCGAAGGAGCGCGTCTTCTTCCAGGTCGGGCGGCACATTGGCATGGGTGCCTACTGCGCCCGAAATCTTGCCATGCGCGATGTCGTTGGCGGTGGCCTCCAGGCGATGCAGATGGCGGCCCATCTCGTCATACCAGACGAGCACCTTGAGGCCGAACGTCGTAGGCTCGGCATGTACGCCGTGGGTACGCCCGATCATTATCGTGTGCTTGTGCTCCAGGGCGAGTGAGGCGAGAATAGCACGGGTAGATGCCACATCGCGCAAAATAAGCTCCATAGCCTCCTTGAGTTGCATGGCGAGAGCCGTATCCACCACGTCGGAGGAGGTAAGGCCTATATGCACGTAGCGGGCGGCATCAGGGTCCGACAGGCTGTCGGTGGCCGCTTTGAGGAAGGCAATAACGTCGTGGTCGGTGCTCTTCTCGTATTCGGCCATGAGCGAAAGGTCTACCTTGCCCTCGCGCAGAGCAGGCAGCGCCTCCTCCGGCACCCGGCCCCGCGCCACCCAGGCTTCGGTTACAGCCAGCTCTACCCTCCACCAGAGATCAACCTTGTGCTGCGCGGACCATATAGCACCCATTTCGGGGTTCGTGTATCGGTTCAGGTCCATGTGGCTCCTTGGGATGGGTGATGGGTGCGCGTCACGTGTTACGTGTTACGTGCTCATCGTCGGTAGTTTCGGGCTGTTGGGTGAGGGCCGAGAGCGAACCGAGTGCCTCCAATTCCTCTTCCTGGCGTACTGTCTGCTTACGCACTACCTTTTTGAGATGGCGGCGGGTACGTAGCAGATAGCCGAAAAGCGGAACGAGGATGAGCCAGGCCAGCACGAGGGCGATTTGGGCGGCTGCCAACTTGTTGTTGGCGGCGAGACCGCAGCCGAAACACGACATCATCACGCCCGCGAAGCCGAATAGAAACAGGTAGCGTTGAGCTTTAGCGTTGGGCAAAGGATTGTCCTTGAGAGATATTCTTAGGAAGGATTGGCACCGGGAGCGCCGGGTGGAATGTCTGCCGAGGCATCACCGGCGCGAAGTTGCTCGAACATGTCGCCCATCTCGCGCTCACTCTTCTGGAGTTCTTCCCGCCAGCGTACCGCGCGCAGATTGCTATAACGCCTGTAGACCACCCACGCCACGATGCAGCCCACCATCGAGAGGCCCCAGAATATTACGGCCCACACCTGATAGTGGTTCGCACCGAGCACGATAGCCGCTATCGCCGACAGTATGGTTGCCACCACGATAGAGGCCATAATAGTGCGCGCATTCACTTCGGCACTGCTCATTGGACATTTCTCCTGGGTCGTGCTCGCAACCTGTTAGCTAACCACAAGCCATCCTGGGCCTTTGTATGCTGAACGGAGCGGAGGGTGACAAGGGCTTAGGATGGTTGCTGCTATTATGCTGCTCGGGTTTTGCGCCGAGAAAGATGAGATAGGTCATTGCGTATTACCTGATTTGGTAAGGCGATTCTATCCCGGTCTCGCGCCTGCGCCTGGGAAAACATAGGCAAGGGCATTATACAATAGTGGCAATTTACGCCACAAACACGGCTGCATATGAGGTTCTGGCAAGCGCAAAAAGTGAGTGATTGATGTTCTAAAGAAAAGAAGCCCCAGGCGTATAGCACCCGGAGCTTCCTTCTTCTGCTTCACTAGCCGTTTAGCTCCCCTGAGCGTCGGCCTTTTCCTCGTAATATTCTTCGATGTTCTCATAGACGTGGTCGGGAAAGCGTAGTTCGCGGTAGACGTTGCAGCTATCCGGGTCGTCCGGCGTTGGGCAGATGGGGAACTCCTGCTCCTGCTGCCACTGTAGGATGCGGTCGCGCTTGGGAGGATTGTAGTCGCGGCCCTCTACCTGCACCAGCAAACGGCGGGCCTCTTCCTCGCTGCCATCCGGTTGGTTGCTCAACAGCCGCACCATCTCACCCTCGTCAAGGAAGTGGCGAGCGATCATGGCGAACGTCAACCGTCCGTAGTGGCCGATGTCGGTGCCCTTCTCCAGGCTGTCGAGCAAGTGGGCCATCATCGGCGACCGCCGGAGGTCGTCGCTGCGGCTGAGGCCATTGTCACCGTTGGTGTTGTTGTTCTTGTTGGACTTTACGTTCGCGTTATCATCGTTCTTCTGTGTGATAGCCATCTCCGTCTCCTATCTAATTCAGAACAAGCGTTCAACTATTATAAGGCAAGATGCGTGCCAAATCAAGGGCCTGAATAGCTGGTGAATGCCCATATGTTAGATTACATCCGGCGACTAAAGTCACGGGCAACGATTACAAAGTCGCCCTACGGCGACTAAGT
>JBBSIK010000111.1:0-7910 GCA_038232115.1 Chloroflexia bacterium | reverse complement strand
TAAGCCGTGTGGGCTTACCCCTTCAACAATACACTTTGCGCAAGCATCGTTCTCTTCTCACCTTTGCGTCTTCGTATAGAACGCTAACCCAGCGCAGATAGCCTTGCCCCTTCGTCCGTGCGCGACCGCACATCCCCGCCCGCGAGTGCTCTCTGGACTGTATTCCATATCTCATACGTCCACTCTGCCTTGATACATGGCACCCCAAGCTCGTCCTGGAACCGCTCTATCGTCCACTCATCAAGCGTCCGTATCCCCTGGAAGTCGAACATCCGGCGGGGCAGGAAGACAAGGTCCGAGAGATCAGGGGTCAGGGTGTTGCTAGGCTGGTCGCCCTTGCCCGCAGCCCCCTCGTATCCATCTGGCCCCTGACCCCTGACTCCTGATCTCCCGTTCAGCCCCTGCTTGCGCAAGCGTGCCGCAACCTCCTCACCAAACAGCAGGCCTGAGCAAGCCACATTGCCCTCAAGCGTCATGTTCTTCACCACCACCATCTGCACGTCGAGGTTCTCTATTGCTCGCAGCGGCTCAAGCGATCTATTAAGCGAAGCGGCGGGCATCTCGCCACATGCCACCACCACCCGTAGCGGACGCTCTATCGAGGCAGGTAGCTTCCTGGCCGTGCGCTTCGACTCGTCCAGTAGCTGCCTAACCATACCTATGCCGTTCTCGAGCTGCGAGAAGTTCTCGTAATGACGCTTGTGCGGCACTTCGCGCCCTGCCATGATGTACCATTCGTCCGAGGCGAACACGAAGTGCGTGCCAATCCCCCGGTGTAACCTGCCCTGCCACGCCTCCACCTGGTCGAGCACAGCAGACGCTTCCGTCCGTGTATAAGGCCGCAAATCAAGTTTGCTCTGATAAAGCCCATGCCTGCTGCGCTCGCGGCGAGTGGAAAGTTCCGAGGGGAAAGTTGAAAGTAGTTCATCCTCTTCTTTCAACTTTGTACTTTCCACTTTCGATTCATCACTCGTCGCTCGAAACTTAGTGAGGCCCACGGGCACAGCACCCACCGTCTGTACGTGCGGGTAGAGGGCAACGAGGTCTGCGATAGACCGGTCCAGGTGCTCGCCATCGTTGATGCCGGGGCAGAGCACAAGCTGCGTATGCACCTGCACGTTCATATCGCCGAGCCGCTTCAGTTGGTCCAGCACCTGCGGGGCGCGCGGGTTGCCCAGCAATTCGCGCCGTAGCTCAAGTTCGGTGGCATGCACCGACACGTACAGCGGTGACAACGCTTCATCCTGCACACGCTGCCAGTCGCTCTCCCGCAGGTTGGTGAGCGTAATGAACCCACCGTACAGAAACGAATAGCGCAAGTCGTCATCCTTAATGTCGAGGGTGCGGCGCAGGCCAGGCGCGTTCTGGTCCACGAAGCAGAACGGGCAGTGATTGTTGCACCGCTTGATCCCGTCGAACGTCGGATCCACAAACTCCAGTCCCAAATCCTGCTGCTCCGGCTTACGCAGCGTAAATACGAGCGGGGCCGAAACACCCTCCCGCTCCACCTGCACCGTCACACGGCTGTTCACCTGGTGGAACTGGTAGCCCACCACGTCCTTTACAGGCATATCGTTGATCGCCACGAGCCTATCGCCCGCAGCAATCCCCACCCGCGCCGCCGGCGACCCCGGCACCACTTTGTCTATCCGACCCTGACTCTTATACTGTGCCATGACTTCTGAAACCTAAAACGTGAAACGTGAGGCGCTTCGCTAAACACAAATGCTAATATCCACTGGATTCTCTTTAGCAAGCCGCATCATGTTTCACGTTTCACGTTTTAGCCTTCCCTCCGTTTACCGCCGACACCGGGGATCGCCTTTGCGACCCGCGCCCAGGTGCTGCCTATGTGAATAAATCTACTGCTTAGTTGCCCTTCGATAGAGCCTGAGCGCAGTCCGGCAAGGAACTCCGCCGCGTTGTTGAAGGGCGATATCTCCACGTATGCCCTGCCGATCTCGATCAAAGTATGCGCGTCTGAGCCTGCCGACATCGCCAGGTTGTGCCCCTGCGCGAACGCAAACGCCCTGTCGTTGTCCTGCCGCTTGATCGCACGAGCATTGAATACCTCCAGGATGTCCACCAGTCCTGCCGCTACCAGGCGCTCCAACGCCAGTGTTTGCAGGCGGCTGCCGGTGCGCATCGTGTCGAACGGGTGCGGCACGGCCACCAGGCCACCTTGTGCCTTGATCCGCATGGCAGTCTCCTCTGGAGAGAGGCCCTTGGGCACCAGTTCGGAGAGGAAATAGCCGATAATCTCGCCTTCGCTGCTCTTGACCTCTTCCGACGGCACAACCCTGATAGGCAAATCGGGCAAACGCGACAACGTGAGCGCGTTCGCCAGCGCATTGTGATCTGTGACGCATAGCGCGCCAAGTCCCTTTGCGGCGGCAGCATCCACAAGCCTGCGCGGATCGTTCAACGAGTCCTTGCTCAGCCGTGTGTGGCAGTGCATGTCCACCTTTATCAATTTTGCCCCGTTCTCGCCTGTCATCCAGCACCCTCAAAAATACCCCTGAACATGCGATTATACCACACCCAAGAGCACCACCGCTACCGTTGCGCAGCTTGCAGGGTTTATTCGAGGTCGGTTTGCAGGGAGGCATGTTGACTTTGAACAAGTCCTGCTCATAACCACTAGCACCCGGCGATTGAAACCGCCGGGTGCTCTGATATATGGGTAATCACCAGAACCGCTTCTCTTGAAACCCTGCCCGCCGCGGGGTATACTCACGAGGCAACTTACCCGTTTTCGATGCGAAAGGTAGAACCTTATATTGAGCAAGCTTCGGCCCTCTAGATCTTTTCTCCGCGCTTCCCTCGCAGTATGTGCCCTCATGATAGCCTGGTTTGGCGCTCTTATGTCTCAGGACACTGGTGGTACACAGCGTGCTTTCGCCAGCGTCTTGTACAGTGTGCCTGTGGTCTCGGCCACTATACCTGCCGGCGGCACTGCCCAGTTTCAGGTGCGCGGCATTGCTTTGCAGCCGGGTTCTGCTATTGCCAGCTACTCTCTAACGCCAGCCTCGCAGCCGTTCCCCCCTGACAAAGTGAGGCTTGCCCTATATTATGGCATCAACTGGGGATACACTGAGAGTGACCCACAACAGGCTGTTCTTGCCGTCTGGTATACCGAGGAGAATGCGTGGCGCAGCGACAGCCACAAAGATGCCGAGAATATCGTCTCCGCGGCTATCAATGCGCCAGGCGTGCCAAGCTGGAACCCCTCTGGCCGCTCTGCCTTACAACTCAGTGCATCAGGGCAAGTGGCTATGTCGCAGATCACATTCACACCCTCCACACAAAGTGCTGCTGTAGGTAGTGGCACCCTCACTATAGCGAACACCTCCGGCGGAGACCTTACGGTGCATCTGCCATATGGCTCTATATTTGGCGACGGCGGCAATGCGACCCTGGTTTGGGCGGTTGGCGCAGTTGCCTCCACAATACCCTCTGCTACAGCTATAACAGCCATTAACGCGCCGCCAACAGCTACCGCTACCGCCACCGGGGAGCCAGCCGTTCAGCAACCAACAGCGCAAGGACCGCGAAAGAGCGTCCCAACAGCCACCGGCGGCACAGCAATCGAAACACCAACCCAGCCGCCTCAGAAAGCACCGCCCGGCGGTCTCTCCAAATACACATATACAGCGACAGCGACTGTTGTAAACACCCCTATATCTACCAGCACTTCAACAGATAGTCCAACCAGCGCACCTACATACACGTCTCTGCCAACCGCCACCGCAATAGATACCGGCATACCCACTGCTACGGCGACCTCCACATCAACAACTACACGCATCCCGCCTTCAGTAGTGGTAGCGAAGAGCACGCCTACGGCAGTTCGAATAGAAGATCCCCAGAAGCGGCCTTCTGAGCAGGCGTCTAGCAGCGCAACCAAAGATAATAGGAGCAGCAGCGTAGCTACGGCGACGAAGTTGGCCACGGTGGAAAGCGCAAATAGCGTTCAGGCGCCCCAGAAGACCGGCGACAGCAGTGCTGATACTGCCGATGTCACCCCAGACAACGTAATAAAGGGCAAAACCCAGGCGAAGAAGCCTTCCGCAGTTGCTCAAACAGAACAGGCTGCACCGGTGACCGTGAACAAAAGTCAGGTAGAAACGAAGCCCGACAAACTGGTGCAAGCTGTTCCCGTAGTGCTGCTGACCACGGTGCCGTCTGAAGGCAAGCAGGACATAGCGGTTCGCAGTGCTGCACCCCCACCGCCGGTGAGCACTGCCGCAGCATCCCCAAGCACGGCTCTGCCAGGCGACCCTCCAGCTGTACAAACAATCAACCCGACGGTGCCCGCACGCGCCATCAGCCCCACCGCAGGCACGGCTGCTAGCCCTACATGGACCCCCATCTACCAGGCTACCGCAACACCGTTGCTGAAATCCACCGCCTCACCGACTAAGCTAGAGAACGGCCTCGGCAGCACGAAGGGACAGCTACCCGCACCGGTGCCCTCAGCGCAAGTCAGGCCAGGAGCACCGCCAGCCGCCGTGCCCACAAAAGAGCAATTGCCTACTGTACAGGCGCTGCCAACCAGGCTTATTGACGTGGAGACTTTACCTGTGACACCAGGTCCCGTTATCGACTCCACACCCAACAAAGCGCCCCCGCAGCCCGGGGGTGGACAGCAGCCTCCCATTCAGCCGGTCCAGCCACCTGCTGGGAATACAGGCCCCTCTCCCGATGCGAACCCCAGGACCGGAGCAGGACCTTCATCGCTGCCTCTCTGGTTGTCTCTGGCTTCCACGCTACTGGTGCTGGGTGGATGGAAGCTGCGCCGCTTGAGCACGTTACAGGCGGCCACTACAGTAAGCACAGAAAGGTAGCGCAGCCTACCGATTCTTGTTCAGCTCAGGCACAGAATGGCAAGCTCTGAGTTGGTGCTTTCTTCCTGAGGCAACATTGGCTCGATAGGCGACCTCCGAAACTGGACTCCTCTGTTGGAATGCGATTTGACCAGCAACTACCAAAAAGAGAGCCTTGCCGACACGGCAAGGCTCCCTCTGTTGTTCCCTTGTTGGGCTAAGTGGTTGGAAGTGTCGGAGTTGTGGCCGGTGGGGGCGATCCCGATTGGCCATCTATCTGTAGTTGCTTGACGAACCACTTGCCATTTTGCTTCACCATAAAATATGTCTCATGCAGCGTGTCCGGCCCGTTCTTCTGAATGGCGGTGTTGTCCGACTTCTTGAAGAAAGTCACGGTCCATGTTTCGATGGTTCGGACGGTGGCGTTATCGCCCTGCACCTTTACGTCCACAAACTCAAGGCTCTGGTTCACCGGCACCGCATACATGTCACGGCTCTTAAGCATTTGCACCATCTGAATGTTCTCGTCCAGCACCTGTCCTATGCGGGTGCCCTTGAGCACATCTGGATCAAGGTCGCGCCACGCTTTGATCTGCTCCTCATTGCTGAGGCGCACCACCTCTTTGACCTTGTCCTCTTCACTGGCATTGGCCGGAAGCGTACTCACGATAGAACCGGAAGTGGTATTCGTCTTGTTATTCAACAGCAAGTAGCCACCCCCAAGCGCCAGCAGCAACAGCACAGCCGCGCTGGCGAGTACCACCGGCATTAGCCATGATCGCTGAGTAGCAGGCTTTTCAAGCGGTCTGGCCGCATCGCTTCCATAGGGAGCGTATGCGCCACCCTGTGCCCTGGCTGAAGGCGGTGGCGCATAATTGCCGTAAGCACTGGTACCCGTGCCCGCCTGAGGTATCTCAAACACACGGCTTGCGGGGGGCGGGGGTGGAATAGCACCTATAGTGGGACTGGCATCCGGTGTGGAATAGGCAGATGCAGTAGGCTCTGAGGGCGGCACAAAGGCCCGATATGGGTCCTCTGGTTGAGGCGGGGCCTCACTGGCGCCTGGCACTTCGCCGTGCTGCTCAGCTCCTTCATATCGCTGGACTACATAGGTAACAGGGATAGCAGGTTGCGTTGCATCTAGGACGGGCGATGTGGCTGAGGGCGCAGATGTGCCGGCGGTGATTGCGCGACCACAATTGGAGCAGAAGCGATGGCCCGACTGCACGGGCAACCCGCAGTTGGGGCAAGTTTGAGACATGAAATTATCCTGTCTTGCAAAGATGGGGAATGGGCGGGACCGAGGAGTTCCGTTCAATGAGAGAACAAGGGCTATTAGAATAAGTATACGTTATGAAAATAGAGGCGTCAAGAACGCTTGGGATGGCTGATGGGGACCGCTGGCGTGCCTTAATCGTTATCACACATCACCCAAACGGCGGCTGCTAATGGAAGATACCCCCCAACAACACCATGAGCGCAGGCAGGCGGAGGGCCTCTGCAAAGGGCGCGGGATATACCAGGAAGAGGATGGTGGCCGCGCACAGGGAAACCCCGTAGGGCATGAAGTCGCCTATCTTGCTGCGCCTGGAGACGAGCAGCGATATTGCGACAATCCCCGCGATCAGAGGCCCCACCAGCAGCGCGCCCACTATGTTCGGGAAGCCCAGCATCAGGCCCATCATCAGGGCAAGCAGCACATCGCCGAGACCCAGAGGCTCCTCTATATGCGGGAAGATCAGGCGCGCCAGCAGGTAGGCCACCAGGAAGAACCCCCCAGCCACTCCCGCACCCACCAGGCCACTCGTGAGGTCCATACCCGGCAGCACGAATAGACCCATCAGCGCCAATATCGAGCCTGCAATAATCACACTGAAGTAGATGTCACGGTGCTTCCAGTCGATCACCAGCACCAGAATAAGAATAGCCGCGTAGACCGAGTGGAACAAAAAGGGCAATCCCCACCCATCGAGCCAGAACAGCCCCGCTATCAGGGAAGCAGTTAGCAGCTCAGTGACAGGATAAGCCAGGGACAGCTTCTTGCCACACACCGAGCATTTCCCTCCTTGCGCCAGGAAGCCAAGCAAGGGCAAGGCCTGAACAACCGAGATACCATGCTTGCCTCGCGTGCAGCCAAGCGGCCCGAAGAGCGGCTTTTGAGCCGACAGGCGCGTGGATACAAGGTTTATCAGAGACCCTAAGAAAAGGCCCAGGACGATGACAAGCGACAGATAAATAGGACCCAAGCGTTAGCTCCCTCTAAATAGTCTTACACAAGCCACTATAAGGCAATAGTGAGCCGAGCCGCAATGGGAAAATCGTTTCTCCCAGCGCAGCCGAAAGTCACTCTACTTTGAGTGTACAGGCGACTCGTAGACATCCCAGCGCAACTGATAAACCGCTATGACGCTATCGCCCGCGATTCTGTTGTCGGAGATGGGAAAACGTGCGAGTTCGACAGCCCAGGGCGGTGGGCGCTTGTCGTCGAACCAGTTGGGGTAAAAGAGCAGGTAGCCAGCATGCGCCTTACGCAGCGCTTCCCATGCCAGGGGCCAGTTGCGGTAGGTGCCCAGGGTTGAGGGCGTGGTAAGCCCCACCAGGTCTATAGTGCTAAGGCCCGAAAAGAGTTTGACGGCCCCTATTGGCTCCGAAGCCACGATGCTGTCGGGGGCGGCAGTGTGCGACAGAAAGACGGCAGGCTGAACATGACCATCGGAGATGTTACGCACCTGCACAGCGTAGTCGCGGGTAGCCCAGACATAGTTGGCCCCCACGAACAGTACCATGACAATCAATGCTCCAACCGCAAGCGCATAACGATGCGCGAATGCCCGCTCAATGGGGAGCGCCACTATCAGCCTCCACAACAGCAATCCACATAGCGCAATGACGAAGGGATGCGCGGGCAATAAGTAGCGGTCCTCCTGCCCAAACCACGGGAGAGTTAGCATTATCGCGGCTATATAGCCACCCGCCACAAGTAGCACCAGCCCCGCCGACCACCTGACATCACGGCAAATAGTGTCTTCCGTTCCACGATTCGGCGGCAGCACGATAGACACAAGGCCACTCGCCAGAGCCATT
>JBBSIK010000110.1:0-8006 GCA_038232115.1 Chloroflexia bacterium | reverse complement strand
GCGGCTGCGAACGGCTTGTTGTTGGCAGTGGCAACATAGTGATCCGGCGGATTGTACGCCCGCGCCAGGTTATCAAAAGGCACAACGCCGGTCCAGCCATACTCGCCTGAGTACCCCGACACCGGGACGCTGCCGTCGCCCTTCTTGCGTATGGGATATTCGCCCGTCATCTGGTAGCCGATGTTACCCTGCTGGTCAGCATATACAAAGTTCTGGCCGGGCACGCTCCACTTCGAGAGGGCCGCGCGAAACTCGTCCCAGTTGGAGGCGGTTTGCAGACTGTACACGGCCTCGAACAGGTGGCCCGGCCTGAGCGCGCTCCACTGGATCGAGAATGGTCGCTCGACTGATTTACCGAGTGGATCGTCTGCGGCAAACACGTCGCTGAGGATGGGACCGCGTTCGGTTATGCGTACAGTCTGGGTGATGGGCGCGGCGTCATGGACCTTTATCGTCTCGGTAAGTATTTGCAGGGGCGCCCACTTGTCGCCATTCTGGTACTGGCCGGGGTGCCCGGTTGGGTCGAGCTTCTCCATGTACAGGTCCTGGACATCGCCTCCAACATTGGTCACGCCCCAGGCGATGTTACGATTGTGGCCTGTGATGACACCGGGTGCGGAAGCAAAGGAAAAGCCGGTAACATCGTACTTGCCGTCGCTGGTGGTCAGGTGTACCTGATACCAAATGGAGGGGTTGCGGACGGCCAGGTGCGGATCGTTCGCCAGGAGGGGCTTGCCTGTGGTTGACTTGTTACCGTCCACGACCCAGTTATTGGAACCCAGCCCCTCCAGCCCGAGGTTGAGCAGCCACGGTCGTATGCGCTTATTATAAGCCTCCAGTTCAGGGCTGGCGCCGCTACTGCCACCTGGAACGATAACAGGCGCTGTGCTTGGATAGCCGGGCAGCAGTTGAGCGGTAAGGTCAGCGCCAACGCCTTTTTGCAGGTCCGCAGCTAGCAGTTCGTTGGCCCAGTCTTGTGACAGATCATATGCCTCGAGTTTGCCGAACGCGAGCGTGTCGGTCGGCTGCCAGTCTTCCATTTTGGCCCCGATCAGGCCGAACTCAAGAGGCATCGCATCGGAATGGGTATGGATAAACTCATTTACGCCGTTGGCATAAGCCTGTAAGGTATCGCGCACCTCGGGGGAGGTCTGGGCAAGTTCTGCCTGGGCTGCTCGGTAGAACCCTATAGTACGCGAGAACTTATCGGTTTCCACTTCGGAAGGGCTTAATAGCTCGGCCAGCCGCCCCTGAGCCACCGCGCGAAACAGGAACATCTGAAAGAGCCTGTCCTGCGCATGCACGTACCCTTCCGCCGCGTAGAGGTCTTTGACGTTTGAGGCCACGATGTGGGGCACACCGTAGGTATCTCGTGTGATGGTAACCGGCCCTGAAAGGCTGCTGAATTTAACGGTGCCGCTAGTGGTGGGCAGAGTACGCTGCACCTGCCAGTAGATATAGCCGGCCACGCCCGCCACTAACACAACAAGCGCGATTCCGATAATCAGCAGCGCGCGCCGCCAGTTGATGCGCCGCTTGCGAACAACGGTTATGGTGCTAGTCTCCTCTGCTGTTGGTGCTGCTGAAACGATATGCGGCGTGATCGCGGCTGGTGCGCGCCCGTTCGCGGGTCGTGAGGGTCCACCTGAGCGCGGCGAGCGAGACGATTCCGGACCTTTACGAGAGCCTGCCATGTATGCTCCTTCCTGGCAAAAAGTGGCTGGCCCGGCAACATAGGCACTCACACGAGTGCGGTAGCGGGCACGCAAGGGATATTATAGCAGTGGGCGACTATATTCGTAGGGGAAACGGCCTGCCCTCGGTTAAAGCAAAAGAGGACAAACGCAGTGGCCTGTCCTCCTATGGAGCCGACGAAGAGATTCGAACTCTTGGCCTGCTGTTTACGAAACAGCTGCTCTACCACTGAGCTACGTCGGCACATACGATGGCCGCGACTTCTCCTACTCTCGCACCTTTTTGTACCACCACGGGCGACCCTTACCACGATTCAGCCCCTGGTACGTAGGTGTCAAGGAGTGACAGTTGGGGCACAATAGGCGAAGGTTGTCTTCCCTGTTGTTCTGCCAGTCGCTGTCAATGTGATCAACAGTATATCGTCTGGCATTATAATAATAGCCAATTGGCCCTCTGTCAAGCGAGCATATCACTGAAAAGGAGACCTCCAAGGGTCTCCTCTCCACACTATACCGAATGCCGAGTAGCTATAACCAGTAAGCAAGTCGCCAGGTGAAACCATAACGATGCTACCTATCGTACTAGGCCTCCGTGTCCAACTCGATGTACAGAATGCTGCCCCAGGGAATCACGAAGTCATAGGTCTTGTTGCGAGCGCTCGTCTCCTCAGCGTGGGCAATAGCGCGCACATACCGGTCCTCGAAAGTTAGATCACCCTGTATCCAGGAGATGCGTTCTTCATAACCCGGACCCCCACCCACTTCATTACGAGGGCGCCGCGCGGCCTTGTAGTAAACCTTTCCTGATGGCATATAGGACCTCCTGTGGCGTTGCTTGTGAAAAGTATGCTGTACCCCCGATAGCGTATGCACCAGGGTATGGAATTGACCTGTGCCTCAAACGGTCTTACAGACCGAGAGTACCCGATACGTTCTGCAAGGCGCGTACCACAAAGTCGATGTGCTCTTCCACAGGTTTCCCGATTTCTTCGGCTCCCTGCCTGATGTCGTCACGGCTCACGTTGCGGGCGAACGCCTTATCCTTCATCTTTTTCATTACGGATCGAGCATCCACCTCTGCCAGGCTCTTCCCCGGCTTGACCATCGCGGTCGCCATAATCAAGCCGCAAAGTTCGTCGCAGGCGAAAAGCGCGCGATCCTGCAGTTGCGTGCGTGGCACTCCAGAATACGTAGCATGAGACAAAATGGATCTCACAAAATCCGGGGGCCAGCCCATTTCTAACAGCATTTCAGCGCCTCTGGAGGGGTGCTCGTCGGCTGTAGGGTGGATCTCCCAGTCCCAGTCGTGTACGAGGCCGAGCGTGCCCCAGTAATCTTCATCGGCCCCATAATGGCTGGCATAGGCACGCATAGCAGCCTCGACCGCCAGCATATGCTTGCGCAAGCCATCACTTTGCACGTTCTCCCGCACCAGTTGCCAGGCGTCAGCCCGCGCCTTGCCATTCAGGTCCAGTTCTGATTCGGTCTGGTCGCCCATTGTCACCACCTCCGTGTAAGCTTCTGCTATAAAGAGAGACAATACAGGATCGCCGCTGGTCGTACTACTTCGACTATATCGCTCCGTGCGGGCCGCCCCTGTAAGGGGAACACACAGCTCGCGTCGGGTAAGTTATCTGGAACAGTTTACCGAATAGTTGTGCCCCATGTCTATGCAAACGGTTCTGGTGATTACCCACATTTGTGCCCCGGCGACTAGAGTCACGGGCAGCCATTACAAAGTCCGCTATGCGGACTATACAGGGTTACAGCACTAACTTAGTCGCCGCAGGGCGACTTTGTAAGTGTTGCCCGTAACTTTAGTCGCCGGGTGCTGTTGGCTAGCTGAGATGTGGATAATCACCAGAAACGGTCAGTGTAAGAGTCCAGCGCGAGGAGACCGCAGTGTTTACGGGGAAGTGCATGAGAAAAATAGCGCCTTCCCTCTGTGCCCGGTTACCTGCTAGTGTTACCCTGGCCCGTATGTTACCTCGGTTAGCCGGCGCGCAATAAATGCTGCACCGAATGGTACTAGCCGCCCTGCGGCGCAGGTCCGGGCGGGGACAGACAAGACATAGCTCGATCATTTCTGAAAGGGGTTGAACGCATATGGAGAAACAAATATTCGTAGCGGCACGTCACAGGGCGAGGACTACCCTCGCGCTTGTACTCAGCACGTCTCTCGTTCTGACAATGGCGACATTGTTCTTGAGAGTCGAACCCATCGCCGCGCAGGCAACGACACCAACGCAAGTCAACATCCAGAACTTCGCATTCCAGCCGGGGGACATCAACATCCCGGTCGGCACTATCGTCCACTGGACCAACCTTGACACAGTGCCACATACTGTGACTAGTGACACCGGTGTTTGGAGCAGCCCGACGCTTGCTCAGAACCAGTCCTATGAGTTCACATTCACCACGCCCGGCACATACCCGTACCACTGCACAATCCACTCGCACATGGTCGCGAGGATTGTCGTGGCTCAAGTGGCAAGCCCAACGAGCGAAGCGACTGCCACCACAGCGGCTACAGCGACCGCAGCAATGACAGCCACTACAGCGGCTACAGCAACAACCGCAGTCGCTACCGCTACCACGCAGGCAACGGCTACCATAGCCAGCCCAGCAGCGACTGCTACAACCGCTACGACTGTAGTCACGGCCACTGCGGAAGCCACGGCGCAGCCCACAGCCGTGACGCCCATTGAAACGGCGATCGCTGCACCAACTGTGAGCACCGTCCAGTCCGGAGGCATCGAGGCGGCAAACACCCCTGTCGCCGTGGGTATGCCCCGCACCGGCGCTACGGAGGGCGATGCAGCTTTTCCCTTCATCCAGGCGATGGTCGTCCTGGCGCTGGTCATCACCGCTTTGGGGGTATTCGTCAGCAAACGAGCGAGCTACCGGCGCAAATAACGAAAGCAACTGAATAAGTAGCTGCACGTGCCAATGCACTTCCCGGCCAAGGCCTTACCCACTTTAGCCGTGACATTAACTGCGAGGCAAGCAAAAGCCGCCCCATGTTCTAGAACATAAGAGCGGCTTTTACGTGTGTTTTGTGGTCGGGGCGCCGCGATTCGAACGCGGGACCTCTTGAACCCCATTCAAGTGCGCTACCGGGCTGCGCTACGCCCCGCCGGACACACGAGCATTATTATACGATACCGGCCCACATAGTGCAAATTGACTCGCGACGCTTACTCACGAAGGTAATAAGAATAGCTTCTATTGCGCTACAACTCAGGAGCCTGCTGCGGGGGAGGCCTCCTCGTTCGACTTGAACGTGTCGTTGTAGTGTTCCCAGCCGCCATCCTCATACAAAAAGCGGATCGTATGATCGGCAGTCCAGAGAGCGTAGCCGTGCTCGAACGGCTGCCACACTGCATCAATATTGGTCTCCTGATCGACCCCATAGCCCAGTGCCTGGCGGATACCGTCGGTATTGGCCCATACCTTGCCAAAGCCGCGTACCGGTATATAGGCACCCGGAGGAGGTGTGCCTCCAACCTGCGGGATCGCTTCGCCCTCGGTCCAGGTATCTTTGAACTCGTACCACACTCCGCTCTTATCAGTATCGCCCACGAACACGTAAACCATGTGCGTGTCTCCGCGCCAGAACATATATCCGCCCTGGAAGTGCTGCTCGGCAGCAGGCACTACCTTGTCCTCGGTCATAGTCGGGCAGCCGATCCGTTCGCGCACCGAAGCGTTCTCGGTCCAGATCTTCCCAAAGCCACGCACCGGCGTTAACACACAGCCTCCTGCTGTCGCGGTGGCGGAAGGCGTGCCCCTGGTGGGTGTCACCTTCGGCTGAACCGTGGCTGTAGTTGTAGGTGTGGTCTTGTGCGTGGCCGTGGGCGAAGTCGTAGCTGTCGCGGCGGGACGAGTAGCTGTCACAGTGCCCGTAGGACGCGGAGTGCTCGTGGCAGTACCGGTAGATGTCAGCGTGGCCTGAGACGTTTTTGTTGCCTCAACCGTGCTGGTTGCGACCGGCTGGCTTGTAGCTGTGGCCGCAGGCGGAACAGGAGTGTGCGTAGGCACAACGGGCGTGTCCGAAGGCGAGGGCGTAGTGGGTACATTGCGTGCCGTTGTGGCGCTCGCGCTGGGAGTTGCCGTTGCTCTCGGCAGAGTTTGCTCAATTGTGACAGTAGGCGTGGGAGAGGCCACGACGGGGCTGCCTGGAGGCTGTGGTGTATGCACTGCGTTATTGGCGACCCATGTCGGCACAAGCGTGCTGGTGGGCGGTGCCGGTGTAGCAGTACGCGTGGGTATGTTGGTAGGTGTATTAGTGGGCGTGTTGGTGGGGGTGGGAGTATAAGCAGCAGCCGAGAACGTGAGCACAATAGGCTCGTTGCCCAGAGGCTCGTTTCCTAACGGCTGGCGTATGTTGCGCGCATCAATCGTAATCTTGTACTTAGAACCCGGCTTCCACTCTTTGTTGGGCCATATCTCCACCTCGTTTCCGGCAGGCACATACGCCGGAGCCACATTTACTACCTGTGAGTTGCCGGCGATTATCTCTTCGACTTTCGTATTCTTTTCAGTATCACTACCTACAACCGACTTGCTAAACAGTACATGCACAGCCTGGCCGTAGTTTGCGATATCACCCTGCTCTTCCAGTCTGGCTGCCGCTACAGGCGTGGCGTTACGAATAATGATAAACGACAGCATCACTACGAAAGCGCCGACAAGCAGCGCAACCGGGAGAGCCTTTGCCCAGCCGTTGCTTGCATGGGTAAATATGTTTATGATGAAGGAGCGGGAGATTGCGCGCGGCATGTGAGGTAAAGCCAGCAGCTTGCCCCCGGATGGCGACACACTGGCAATGCCACGGCTACCACCCACCTGCTTCGCTTCGATAGCGCGCCACACATCGCGCCTCAAGCCCGCAGGAGGCAACGGCACCGATAGCACTCGCAGATCGCCGCCAATCGCCCTGTACTCGGCCAGGACGGTGCGGCAATCTTCGCAGGTCGCTAGATGGCGCGCTACTATACTACGCTCTTCCGGTGTCGCTTCACCGTCGTGATAGGCGGATATCAGTGGCCGGACTTCGCCACAGTTCATGACTTTCCCCCAGACTCTCCCATTGCTGATCTATCCCTCTTAATCATCTTGCCCCGGCTCCAGTACCCGGCACGTCACCATCCGCTCGGCTTCTCAAATCGTCAGGTTCGCAACCCGGCGCGTGGCCGTACTTTGAGAGATATGCCTGCCTGAACTCTTCGCGCGCTCTGAAAAGGAGCGACTTCACCGCCGACCTGCTGAGGCCCATCACCGTGCCGATCTCGTCGCACGACATGCCCTGGTACTCCTTGAGGATAAGCGACATGCGGTGCTTCGGCGTAAGCTTATCCAACACCGCCTGCACTTCGCCCAAGGTCTCATACTGGTTGTACTCGCCCACAGGGTCATCGTCCGCCGCAGGTTCCAATCCGGGATTTGTGTCGAATGTTTCCCATGGAAGCCAGCGAATCAGCTTGCGCCGCCGCAGCACGTCCATGCAGGCGTTAGCGGCGATACGGTGCAGCCAGGCAGACAGGTTCAGTTCGGGCGCGGTGCGAGGCAAGGCAGTATAGGCCTTGATAAAGGTCTCCTGCGTCAGGTCATAGGCGTCTTCCGCGTTGCCCATGAGGCGATAGACGAACGCATACAGCCGCCGTTCGTAGCGATTATATATCGCCTCAAACGCAGCCGAGTCGCCCTCGCGAGCCCGCGCCACCCAGCTTTTTTCGTCTAGTGCCAAAGCCAAACCTTCCACGCCCCGGCATACCTCCACCAGTACAACGCAGAGATAGCAACGAGGTTGCAAACAGCTATAATGCAGCCATTCATGGGGGTAAGTACATTCAGGGTAATCATCTTAATTCTACCACAAGAGAAGTGAAGGCCATCGTTAGCTGGCTGTGAGGTGCCTGGAGATATGGTCTCATCGGATATAAACGCTTGCCGAGGCAAGAAGTTCCTCACCGTATCGCATAGAGATGCAGGATGAGAACAGAGTCCTGCCGCTTGTATGCCACACCGTTGAGCTTTTCACTCTACTTCACACCGCGCGTTACCAACAGGCGATGCAACGCAGGACCTAATGCCTAACTACTTACGTCCACGAGCCTTACGGGGTGTGGTATATTACTCACAAGGCGCGAAGCATAAAGCTGCTCACGTGCGTATATATATTTATGCAAACTGCGGATCCTACAGGTAATACAATCATGCAGCTAGGGGTGAAAAAGGCGGTCAGCACGCTGGCGAGGGGGCAATGGTGCAACCTGTGCGGCGCGCGCCTTGCGAATACAGTGCCTCACG
>JBBSIK010000109.1:0-8019 GCA_038232115.1 Chloroflexia bacterium | reverse complement strand
AAGGCCGCGCCCTCGTGAGAGGAAACTGGCGGCCTTCTCTGCTTTGTCAGCCAGTATTTGGTTACGCGTGGTATTTACTATTTTCATGCTTTATGCGCCTACGTGTTCAACGGCCTGAGGGCTGAGTGATTAGAGCAGAACTCTTCTTACTCTTTGTGCATTCTTCGCGTCTCCGCGTCTTCAGTCCTCTGCACTCACCACTTCTGCCCGCTTTTCTATCCACCGCCCAGGCCGTTCATAATCTTCGGCACGGCAGGACCCAGGATGACGATGTATGTCGCCGGAAAGATAAGGAACACCATCGGGATCATCATAAGGATAGGGGCTTTGTGAGCCTGCTCCTCGGCGCGCTGACGCCGGCGGATACGCATCTGCTCGCTCTGTATGCGGAGCACTTTGGCGATAGACACGCCCAGTTGGTCCGCCTGTATGATTGAGGCCACAAAGGTGCTCAGATCCGCGACGCCGGTGCGTGCCACAAGCTCACGCAGAGCGTCGCGTTTGGACTTGCCCACACGCATCTCCGCAAGTGCACGACCGAACTCGGCGGAGAGAGCGTTATCCCACTTGTCGGCTACACGCTGCATAGCGCCGTCGAAAGCTAGACCGGCTTCCACGCTGATGGTCATCAAGTCGATGGCATCGGGCAGCGTCTTCAGGATAACTTTCTGGCGCTTCTTGACTTTGCTGCGCAGCCAGAAGACCGGCAAAGTGAAGCCCGCGATGAGCATCAGCATCGTGTACATCAGTATCTGCACCAGGGCAGCACCGGTCAGCAGGGACACGCCCAGACCCAGCGCTCCGAGGGCGATACCCGCGATGAAACGCACACCCGTGAATTCCGGCACCTGCATATTGTAGGGGTTGCCCGCCAGTACCAGTTGCAGGCGCAACTTCTCCATACCTTTGGAAGGGGCCATTTTGCCGAAGAACCGGGTCACGCCCTCTACCATCGGCTTGATTACGCGATCCTGGAACGGCTGCTCAAGCTCCATTTCCTCCAGCGTGCGGGGGCGTTCAGCAAACGCCTGAAGCCGCGACTCAATGGAAACGGCGTTACGTGTAGGCATTGACATCTTCAAGAATACTCCAAAGATGCCAAGCGCGATCAAAGCCGGTATCGCCAATGTTATCGCCAGGTTGATATCCATGACTGTCCCCTCTTCCCGATTTTAGGTTTTAGATTTCGGATTTGGGTTGTAACCCGTAGTCCACGACCATCACACTTCTATATTGACGATCTTTCTTATAACCAGATACCCAACAAACACCATCAAGCCTCCGCAGATCGGCATTATGACCCACGGGAACTCGAACAGAACGCTCATATAGGTGGGGTTGATGATCGTTACCACAACACCGATTAGGCCCGGTAGCGCAGTAATGAGGTAGCCCGACATGCGGCCCTGAGCGGTCAGCACGGCTATTTCGCCCTTGATACGCACTCGCTCGCGTATGGTGTGGGAGATGGTGTCCAGGATCTGAGCCAGGTTGCCGCCGACTTCATACTGGATGTTAATAGCAGTAATCATCAAGTCTAGATCGTCGGAGGGCATGCGCCGCAACAGATTGTTAAGGGCATCCTGTGCCGTCAAGCCCAGGCCGACCTCGCGGACCACGCGCTTGAACTCTGCGCCTATGGGATCGGGCGCTTCTCGTGACACCAGTTCCATAGATTGCAATAGCGAATAACCGGAGCGGAGAGAGTTTGCCATCAGGCCGATTGTGTCGCTTAGCTGGCCGTTGAAATCCTTGAGACGCTTGCCCAGACGAAACTTGACGTACCAGTCGAGCGCGAAAAGCCGATCGCCACTCCTGCCAGGCTGAACAGCACCAGCTGCAGAGAGCCACCTCGTCCCATGTAGGCACCCACTGCCAGGCCGACGGCCATCAAGGCCACCTTTATGAGCATGAACTCGAACAGCGTCAGCTTGAGATCAGCCTGGGCGAGCTTGCGCTGCACGTTCCTACCGAACGTCTGCTTGCCAACACTTTTCTCGACCTTAGCCGCTAGCGCGCTATCGCCGAGACCCAGGGTGAATTGCTTCTTCTCGCTCTTCTGCTCTTCTTCGGGTCTAGCATCACCGGCAAAGCGGGCAAGTCGCCCCTTCACATCGGACGATCCCGCCGACAATCGCCACAGGCCGAAGAACACAGCCATGACCAGCAGAGCGCCGATTGATGCGACTAATAATGGATTCACTCTCTACTCCTTGTTCTGAAACGTGAAGCGTGGTTCTGAAGCGTGATACGATTTGCTAAACATGGATGCTGGATTCTAAGGACTCTCTTTAGCAAGCCGCATCACGTTTCACACTTTAGAAGAACCTTTCGTTGAAGCCGAAGATGTTCGGCGGCAGATAGATATTGGCTGCTTCGAATTTATCTATGAACTTGGGCCTGATCCCCGTCGGGTTCATACGGCCCACGATTTTGCCGCCCTCTATGCCTGTCTGCTCGAACATGAAGATTTCCTGCATAACCACCACGTCGCCATCCATACCCTGCACTTCGGTAACGCTGGTGATCTTGCGAGTACCGTCTTTGAGGCGCTCTTGCTGCACGATAAGCTCGACCGCAGAGGCGATCTGCTCTCGAATAGCGCGAATAGGCAGGTCCATTCCGGCCATGAGACACATAGTCTCAAGGCGGCCCAGGGCATCACGCGGCGTGTTGGCGTGCAGTGTGGTGAGCGAGCCGTCATGACCCGTGTTCATCGCCTGGAGCATGTCCAGGGCCTCACCACCTCGACACTCACCCACAACGATACGATCGGGGCGCATCCGCAGGCAGTTGATAACAAGGTCGCGGATAGAGACCTCGCCCTTCCCTTCAATGTTGGCCGGGCGCGACTCGAGTGTGACCACATGGTCTTGCCTCAATTGCAGTTCAGCCGCGTTCTCGACGGTGACGATACGCTCGTCCTCCGGTATCCAGTGTGACAAGACGTTCAGGGTAGTGGTCTTGCCCGAGCCTGTGCCGCCCGACACGATAATGTTGAGCCGCGCTTCGACGCATGCTTTCAGAAAGGTCGACATCTCCGGCGTTACCGACCCGAAACGGATCATATCGTCTACCGTCAGTGGGTCCTTGGAGAATTTGCGGATGGTAATGACGGGGCCGTTGAGGGTCAAGGGTGGAATGATGGCGTTCACACGAGAGCCGTCCGGAAGTCGGGCATCTACGTAGGGCGATGCCTCGTCAATGCGACGACCCAGGGGGGCCACGATGCGGTCGATGACGCGCATCACGTGTTCATCGTTCTGGAACTGTATATTGGTCTTTTCCAGGCGACCGTGTCGCTCAATGTATACACTCTTCGGGCCATTTACCATCACTTCACTGACCGAGCCATCTTTGAGCAGTGGCTCTATCGGACCAAAACCGAGGATTTCAGCGGCTACTGCCTCAAAGAGGCGCGCTCGATCCACGCGGGTCAGTACGATATTTTCCGAGTCGAGTATCTCGTTGAATATCTCTTCGACGTTTCTCCTAACTTCATCGGTCTTGGTCAGGTCCAGCTTGGGGTCAAGCTCGGCTATCAGCTTCTGCTGCACGCGATTCTTGAGATCAACAAACTCGTTACCGCTGGTGGCGCGTCCAGGAGCCTCGTTCGGACCACCAACGCGTCCTGTGGGGCGAGGCAGCGCGCCGGAGGGATTAGTGCCGCCTGTGGGGCCGGTGCCTGGCTTGGTAGCCCTGTTCTGCATACCGACGGTGTTATTGGCCCCGATTGCGCCGGTATTCGTATTCTCCGGCATTGGACCTGTTGTACCAATTCGCTTTAGAAGAGACATAACTTTTACCTCATAGGTATATTATCGCGTATCGAGTAACTGACAACTCGCCGCCTACCGGAACGCCGCCCGGAGCTTAGAAACGAGCTTGGTGTTGGCGGGGGCATCGTCTGCCTGTACAGTGGCAGTCGCCATAGCGAGCATGCCTTCCTCGGCAGCAGTGGATGTGAGCAAGCGGGCCAGGCGATATACGTCGCGGGAGAATGGGTGCTCGCGAGCCGAGATAACCAGAGGCACACCCTGGTTTACGGCCATCATCATAGCTCCACCATCGTTGCTCAGGCCGACCATGACTTTGTAGCGCAACGTCTCCTCCACAGCCTCCACCTTGATGCCGCCCGTGCTCCCTGCGCGATTGAGTATCAGTTTCACCTTCTCGGTTGGGTAATTTAGCTTATCTACCACTTCCAGATAGAGCTTCACATCGCGTATGGTAGTCATCTCCATGGTCATCAGGAGCAGGATGTTATCGGACAGGTCCATCGAGGTAAGCACGACATCCGCGAAGGAGGGCCACGTGTCCACGATTACATAGTCGAAGTTAGCGGCAAGCTCCACCAGGATGCGGCGTATGTGCTCCGCGTTGACCAGTTCGGCCATCTCAGGCTGAGGTGGCGCCAGCAGCACCTTTACGCCCGACGAGTGGGTGGTCATTATGTCGTTGAGTAGATCGGCGTCCAATTCATCTATGTGCTCAACGGCGTCCACAATCGTCTTGTTGGACAGCAAGTTGAGCATGACGCCACAATCGCCGAAATAGAGGGAGGCATCAACCAGGGCCACCTTCTTGCCGGTGGAAAGCTTGAGAGCAACAGCAAGGTTGGCGGCCACGGTCGTCCTGCCGACGCCGCCCTTGGGGCTGACAATCGTGAGGATCTTGCCCTGTTGCGGGCCGCCATCCACTGCTTTGCCGTTTAGCTGGACAGTACCATGTGCGGGCATAGAAGCGGCAGCCATCACCATAGCACGCTTGCCCGACTCGAGGCGATATACGTGGCGGATCGCGCGCACCAGGTCGTCGCCGGAGAACGGCTTTACGAGGAACTCGCGTGCCCCGGCAAGCATGGCTCGGCGCAGGTAGTCTTGCTCGCCCTGTACCGACATCATGATGATGCCTATGCCAGGCAGCTCGCTGCTGAGTAGTTCGGCGGCTTTGATGCCATCCATCTCCGGCATATTAATGTCCATCAGGATAACGTCGGGCAGCAGCTTGCGACACAGCTCTATAGCTTCGGGGCCGCTACCTGCCGTGCCGATCACCTCGATGTCGCGCTCGAACATTAGCAGCTTGCTGAGGTTTTCGCGGGTATCCGCGATGTCGTCTACTATCACTACCCCGATTTTAGGCATTCCGCCGTTCATTCCCTGGCTATCCATGTCTGACTCCTAAACTCCGATTTCCGAACACCGGCACCTTTTCTCCACTCCTGAGGCTGAGGACCTGTTAAGCCTGGCCTCCTCCCTCGAATCTACTTACTTGTTAGCCTGAGGAACCGGCAGCACGCCGTACTTATCAATCAGCGTCTTCAGAGTGACACCACTGGTCTTCTCGCTCTCATGGTCGCCTATCATAGGCTTACCGTCGGGACCGTTCTGGACCTTGCCGTCGGCGTCCCTCAGGGGAGCCGATGAGCGCAGGCTCAGGTCTATGCTGTCGCCGTTCTCGCGGGCGAACTTGAGGACTTCAGCAGCCTCATCGTTCACAGCGAGGATCAGGACCGTTGTATACGCAGCGCCAGGCGAGTAGGATGCCACAGTCTGGTTTGAGACACGCGAATTGGTCTGTGCTACCTGGTCAGCCTGAGCGGTGTCACCGCTGTTAGCGGCCTTAGGCGGGGTGGGCGGCTGAAGCTGGAGCACGCGCAGCACTTTCACGTCCTGCAACAGGGTCTTCGTCGTGGTCATTGCGACCTGCTTGCCTTCCTTCTGCACAACCGTACCGTCCGGCATGGCCTGATAGTCCTGAAGCGAAAGGCTGGTACTCCACAGTACGTCAACGCGGTCGTTCTCGGTAATCGCGCCGCCGAAGGTGCTTCTCTCAGGCACCGCCAATGCGAATGCACGCTCGCTACGTCCCAGTACGCTGGAGAAGCCGGCCTGGGTAAGCTGGGCTGTCTGGATCTGCTGGCCGTTGCTCATCGGCAGAAGGGTCATCTTGCCAAACACAGCAGACGGCTCCATCGTGGTGCCGCTCATGACGGTGCTGGCATCTACGTCCTTCAACGTGACGTTGCTCGCGTCCAGCATCGTGTAGGCGGGTACGTTAGCTTTCATTACTGCTACCTGCCTGATAGGTGCCGGAGTAGGCACGCTGGCCGCGGCGTTCGACCCGACAAGGGAGCCTTTCGACATCAGTATATAAACAACAACAAACGACATTACGGCTAGACCAGCGCCTAGTAAGAGTAAGAAACGTCCTCCGCGTGCTTTCATAGTTCTATATGCCTCCAACTACTATTTTGTGAATAATTCCTGAAGAAGCCTGCTTTGCCGGTGCAATATTCTCCATGCGCGCCATGAGACACCATGTGGTTATACTTCCACTCAAAATATAACCCAGGAAAGACGCGCGCTCTATAGCCCATAGGGGTGCTGACCACTAGCCCGTTTTTGCTAGGTAGTCATAGGGATGGGTGGGAACAGCGGTTTCGACAAAGGGAATTCTCTGCCTAACACGCGCGGGAAGCGGATAAACAAGGCAAATTAGGAAGGAGGAGGCGCTACATTGGGTGGGCCGCACAACCTACGGCAGGTTAGCCTGAAGCTGTGCGGCCAGGATAAATCGAATATATGTGGGCGACGGAGCTAGAGGGTTGTGCTCGCGGGGCGTTGCAACAACAGCGAGTTGAGCCGTTGGCGGTACTTGAGCGCCTGACGAGGGCTGAGCACGGGCGCAAACATGCCGCGCATTTCTTGGGGATGCACGCGGGCAGCAGTAAGGGTCTTGCGCCTGCTGTCTGCAAGCTGGGGCAGCGAAGCGAGGCCTTCAAGCCTGCCCTGGAGGGAGTGCCTGTCCCTTGTCATTATGGCGTTGAGAAGCGCGAGGAGATCATAGCGCAGGATAAGAGGGGCAAACTCGGCGAGCAACGGCGAAGGCATATTCTTATAGAGGAGCCACACGCGGTTGCGGGCGAGATGTCTGCTCTTGAATGGAGAGTTATGCCCGCCCGTCGCCGAGTATTCATGCCGAACACGGGCGCGAGGATTATGCACGGCACGCCACCCCCGGCTCCTGGCGCGCCAGGCAAGGTCGGCGTCCTCCAGATAGCTGAAGAACCGTGGATCAAAGAGGCCAACATCCCGAAGCATGGCCGCCTTATAGAGCGCCGCGCCCGCACTTGGGCCAAAGATCGCCACAGTACCCGCCCGCTCAAGCTCGACGCTTGTTTTGCCAACCCCTCTGTCGAGCGCCACACCGTCCCTATGCAGGGAGATACCGGCTGACGCCACTACGCCCTCTAAGTGCGAGAAAAGCATAGTCGAAGCTACCATCCCCAGCGACGGCTCACCACTGCTAGCAGCCTCGACAAGTTCGTCCAGCCAGTCGGGCTTTGCTATAGCATCGTTGTTCAATGTTACTATATATCTACTATCGGTCAGACGTATTGCCTGGTTGTTGCCCGCCGCGAAGCCTCGGTTGTCAGGGTTGCGTATCACGCGGGTAAGGCGGGGAAGAGGTTGCCCAAGCCACGAGGGTTGGCGGCTCCGCTCCAGGTCATGTAGGAGAGCAGGCGACCCGTCAATTGAGCCATTGTCCACGAGCCACAGGTCGAAGTCGCGGTAGGACTGCCCAGCAAGCGCCTCCAGACAATCGGGCAAGAGGCGCGCGCCGTTCCAATTGAGGACGATCACCGAGGTCTCTGGGCTAGTCACGCCAGGTGGTGGACAGTGGACGACAGAGGTAAGGAAAACATCGAGATGCCAAGACGCCAGGGGCGCACCAAGGTTATTGTGGAGGACCTATGCTCCAGTAACTGAGCACTCGATACTCGGTACTCGGCACTTTCAACTTCCAACTTTCGACTCGTCCTCCGGGGCAGCTACAAGCTCGATCAGGCGGGCCATGGTGTGCATGTGGGAGCGTATGTCGCTGAGGCGGAGGTTCTCATCGGGCGCATGTGCTCTGGAATCAGGGTAGCCGGTGCCGATGCAGGCAGTGGGTAGACCGAGGCCACGGGGAGGCGCCATTGTGAAGGACGACATAGGGCCGGACCCCGCGTTT
>JBBSIK010000108.1:0-8054 GCA_038232115.1 Chloroflexia bacterium | reverse complement strand
ATCTGCTCTTCCACGCGTCTGCCCCTGTTGTGGAAGTCCTCGTTCAGACCTGTGTACTCTACATCGTTCCAGCCGACGCCCACACCCAGTCGCAGTCGCCCGCCGCTCAGCACATCTACCTCAGCCGCTTGCTTGGCGACCAGCGCCGTTTGTCGCTGCGGGAGGATGATGACGCCCGTGACAAGCTCAAGCTTCTGCGTTATGCCTGCCAGGTAGCCGAACAGCACGAACGGCTCGTGGAACATAGTGTCGCTGGTGTATGGGCCGTTCCAGTCGGGCCTGCTCTCCGTACTCGCGCCCAGTACGTGATCGTAAACGAGGAGATGGGTATATCCCAGGCCCTCAGCCGCCTGCGCATAGTCGCGTACCTTTGCAGGATCAGCCCCTATCTCCGTCTGCGGGAAAACCACGCCTAATCTTGGATTTTTATCCTCGTGGTTTGAGGACCTATCACCTATGTGTGGTGACGACTGCTCTGTTTCACCTTTCATGTTCTACTCTCCTTTTCGCTGCCCAAACCCAAAATCGCCACCGGTTTCGAGTTTGCGGAAGTGCTACGAGAAATCCTATGAATACATTTATATACAACCCAATTAGCAAATTGCACACCAACTAATAGCTGAATACGCAATACGCGTCACAACAGGCTCATCGGCTCGACATCGAGGGACCAGCCGGGGCCGGGATAGAAGTTGTCCAGGGTGGGGGCGAGGTCGGTGCCGCGCAGGAGGATTTGCCAGCGATAGCGGCCACTCACTTTGTGGACGAAGCAGGGGGCGGGGCCGAGTACGTCGGCATCGCTCATTGCCTGGTCGGGGTAGGCTTCATGGAGGCTGTCTATTTTGTGGCGTAGGTGGCGAGCTACCATGTTAGCTTCTTGCTCGCAACGCTCGTTGGAGGGCGAGGTGTAGACGAGGCGGGCCAGTTGTCCATAAGGGGGGTAGCCATGCTCGGCGCGGAAGCGGATCTCTCCTGCGTAGAAGCCCTTATAGTCGTGCTGGGCGGCGGCCTGGATTGCGTAGTTGTCGGGATTGAAGGTCTGCACGATCACGCGGCTGTGAGAGGTCTCGGTGCGGCGTCCTGCTCGGCCCGCCACTTGCATGAGTAGCTGCACGGTGCGCTCTGGCGCGCGGAAGTCGGGGAGGAACAGGCTAGTGTCGGCGCTGACGACGCCCACGAGCGATACGCGGGCGATGTCGAGGCCCTTGGCGATCATCTGTGTGCCCACCAGGATGTCGGCCTCGCCGTTGGTGAAGATGTCCATCATGTTCGAGTGGCTGCCCTGGCGAGACGCGGTGTCTCGGTCCCAGCGCAAGACACGAGCCTGCGGGAACAGCGTGGCGACCTCCTCGACCACCTTCTGCGTGCCGGTGCCGAACCCTTTTATCTGACTGCTGCCGCACTTGGGGCACTCTCTGGGGGCAAGCGAGTACGCGTTGCAGCGGTGACAGAGCATGCCATGCACATCGGCGTGGTAGACGAGAGGCACGTCGCATCGGCGGCAGGCCGGCACGTGGCCGCACTCTCGGCACAAGATAAAGCTGCTACTGCCGCGCCTGTTGAGGAACAGGATCGCCTGCTCTTTGCGCGCAAGAGTGGCTTCGAGGGCTGTCTGCAAAGTGCGGCTGAACATAGAGCCGTTTCCGCCGCGTAGCTCCGCCCTCATGTCCACCACCTGCACGGCGGGCATCGGCAGCTCTGTCGAAAGCTCGGTGCCTTCGGGTGTACGCCGCCTGCCGACGCGATTGGGAAGGGAGAGCAGGCTGTAATCGCCTCGTTGGGCATGGTAGTAGGTGGAGAGATCGGGCGTGGCGCTGCCCAGGATGGCAGTAGCCCCGGCAAGCTCCGCGCGCTTGAGGGCCACGTCGCGGGCGTGGTAGCGTGGCTGGTGGTCCTGCTGCTTGTATGCCCACTCGTGCTCTTCGTCCACCACGATCAGGCCGAGACGCGGCAATGGGGCGAACACGGCGGACCGTGATCCTACGACTATATCCGCATGCCCCTCGCGGATGCGTCGCCACTCGTCAAACTGCTGGCCCGGCGAAAGCTGGCTGTGGATGAGGGCCACCCTGCCGGGGAAGCGAGAGGCGAACCGGTGTACGGCTTGCGGCGTCAGCGAAATCTCCGGCACCAGCGCGATAGCCTGCTTGCCCATACGCAGCGCCAGCCCTATAGCTCGCAAGTAAACCTCCGTTTTGCCGGAGCCGGTAACGCCATGCAGTAGGAACGAGCGCTGGGTGATGGGCGCTGGGTGATGGGTGCCTTCTTTACCACTATCTATCACCCGTGACCCCTCACCCACACCATCACCCGCCAGCAGGGCTGCTGCTATCTCGCGCCAGGCGGTGGATTGGGCGGCGGTGAGGGGTGGTGGCTCGTCATTGGGGGTGACGGCGGAGGGTGGGACGGGTTTACGGTAGACGGCGCGCTGAGATAGCTCTACCAGGCCCTTGCGTTCCAGGGCGGCCACAGTAGAAGATGTCGCGCCGGTATGGAGGTACAGGTCGGTCAGGAGCAGCCAGGGAGACTCTTCGATTGTAGATTTTAGGTTTTGGGTTTTGGATTGGTCCGAGTCTGCATTGATGCCGTCTTGTTCCGACGCTGTGCCGTCGAGTGGGACTGGGCCGTGACCGTTTCCGTATTGCAGCCTTGCGCCTGTGACTCTGACGCCTGCTGTGATTAGCTGCTTACTACGTTTGAGGAGCCAGTCGAGCGCAGCGGCCTGAAGAGGTGCGCGTTGCGAGGCGTCGTTGAGGGCTTCGGAAGTGGCCTCGGTTGAGACGGACAGGCGGATGATGCGCTCGTGCTGCTGGCGAGCGCGTGGGGCGGGTAGCTCCGTGTGGCGGGTGAGCAGGCCTTTGCGTTCCAGGTCTTGCACGGCTGAATGGAGGCTCGATTGGCCGCCATCATACTTGCGCTTTAGCTTGCCGAGCGTGAGGCTGCTCTTGGGCGCTCCCTGTAGCAACGACACTACTTGCTTCTGGCGGCGACCCAGTGCCTGGATGAGCGGGTTGTGGCTGTCTTCGCCTTCCTCGGAGATCGCTTCATGGGAAAGGCCCAGCGTGACGATAGCGCGGCGTGCCACGCCCGGCGGCAGCATAGGGGCGATTGCCTGCCAGAGCGTGCAACGGTAGTAATACGCAATCCAGCGGGCCAATTCCAGCATGTAGGCAGGCAGGATTGGCTGTGGGTCCACCAGCCTGACTATGGGCTTTGTGTAATCCACAGGCGAGCTGTCCGCCAACTCGACCACCACGCCGTATGTAGGCTTGCCCCGCAGAGGCACCACCACCATGTGCCCTGGCTCTACGCCGCCCGCTAGCGCCTCCGGTATGCCGTAGTGCAGCAAGAGTCCAAGCCCAGGGGGAGCAGAGGTGTGCATAGGCAGCACGTCCTCCGGTGGCTCAGGAGCCTGCGCGGAATGATGGGCCTGGTCTACGGCGACTATGGCATAGGGGGGTTGGAGCATATCTGAAACGTGATACGGTGAGGGCAAGTTAGTCAACGGCTATTCCATCTGGCGGCGTTGCCAATTATATTCATTATACTCATGGTTGCCGCCGGAATGCACATGCTGTGGGTTATAAAGAGTTCGCTTCACCTCTGTCTGGTTTCTGCACAAGCTCTCTTTAGCCAAATTGCTCATCACGTTTCAGATTTCAGGTAAGTGTTCAGAATTGAGGTGTAGCAATTGAGTATCCTACCTGTCCAAGACCCACCGCCCCCGCTTCGCTCATGCCCCTCCCACGCGTAGGAGGGGAGAAAGAAAGAAGTAGGTGGGGACACCCGCCGCCCATCAATGATGGGCACCCGCCCATCATGGGCTTGCGCCCCTGCACCCCCTTTACACCCCTACTCTGAACGCTTACCGCTTCAGATCCGTTTGCCCCTCCATGCTTCTGTGTTATATACTTCGGTGTGGCGATGTGTAAAAGCAGGATTGACATCCTGGGTGTGAAGGTGCATCGCTGTGGCGAGGCAGGAGCGGCTGCGCGTATTGGGGAGTTCCTCCATGAGCGCCCGGCTCGGCTGCACCAGGTGTGTACCATCAACCCTGAGTTCGTGATGGAGGCGAGGCACAACAGGGCTTTCCGTCGCCTGCTCAATTCGGTTGACCTGGCGACGCCCGATGGTGCGGGCATAGTGGCCGCCGCTCGTTTGTTGGGTACCCCGGTCGAGGGGCGGGCCACCGGTGTCGCGCTGGTGGGACACATAGCCGAGATGTCGGCGCGGGAAGGCTACTCGCTGTTCCTGCTGGGTGCGGCTCCCGGCGTGGCTGATGAAGCTGCGCAGGCGCTTATCAAGCGGCACGGCAATGTGCGTGTTGCGGGTACTTATCCAGGGTCGCCGCGTGATGAGGACTGGGCGGAAATACGCTCCCGATTGGAGCAAGCACAGCCGGATGTGCTGCTGGTGGCCTATGGCGCGCCCAAGCAAGACCTGTGGATAAGGCAGCACCGCGCCGAGATGCCCGCGTCTGTCAAAGTGGCGATGGGCGTGGGTGGGGTGTATGATTATTTATCGGGCCGGGCGCGGTTGGCCCCTGCGCCCATACGCCGCATCGGATTGGAGTGGCTCTACCGGCTGATAACCCAGCCCTGGCGATGGCGTCGTATTCTCAGAGTGTTCATTTTCGCAGCCCTGGTGTGGGTTGAGGCGGTAGTCAGACACGTGAAACGTGATGCGTCTTGCTAAAGAGAGTCCTCTGTATATTGCATTCGTCTTTACCGAGCCGAGTCACGTTTCGCGTTTTATAAGCTATGACAAACTACGCTACAGACGATACAAACGAGGCCGATCCGCCTTTATATTGCGCCAAGCACCCGAACGAGCCAACTTATTTGCGATGCGGGCGGTGTGAGAAGCCGATATGCGCGAAGTGCCGGGTGAGCACCCCTGTGGGCTTCCGGTGCTATGAATGCGCCAATTTACAGTCGGTGCCCACGTATGCCATAGACAGCAGCATCTACGTTAAGGCGGTGCTGTTCGGGCTGCTTGTAAGTGGGGCGGCGGGTGTGCTGATGGGCCTCTTCCCGGCGTTCGAGTTCTGGGCCGCGCTGCTTATGGGAGTAGCGGTGCCGGAGGCTGTTGCCCGCGCGTCGAATCAGAAGCGGGGGCCTGGCTTGCAGATGGTGGGTATAGCGTGCGTGGTGTTCGGCTTCGTGGCGAGCCGCTATGTGTCGTATCAGTACCCAGGTCTCATACCGATGGCCGGCATCAATCTGCCTTTCGGGTCCGAGATAGATTTCTTCAACCACCTGCCGTTCTACATCACGCAGTACACTATTGTCTGGCTGGCGATGTCCGTCTTCTTCACCTACAAGCGTCTCCAGTAGCCCTACCCTTACCACTCACTGCTATACCACATGGTCGATACTCCCTTTGACATGGATCACACCACCCACAGGCGTCTGCTGGAAACGATCTCTCGCTTCCATGGCGTGAGCGTGCTCGTCGTTGGCGACCTCATTCTGGACAAGTACACCATCGGCAAGCCGGTGCGTATCTCGCGTGAGGCTCCTATCGCGGTGCTGGAGTTCCAGCGTGACTACGTAGTGCCGGGTGGCGGTACCAGCCCTGCATGCACAGTGGCATCGCTTGGGGGGCATGCTTACCTGGCGGGAGTAGTGGGAGCCGACCATGCGGGACGCGAGTTGGTAGACGAACTGCACAAGTACGGTGTGGACACCTGCGGGCTGGTGCCTGATCCGCAGCGTCCCACGACTGAGAAAAAGCGCATCGTAGCGCAGGTGACGCCCTCCATGTTGCAGCAGGTGGCCCGTATTGACCACGTGGACCGCAGGCCGGTCAGTGGGCAGATAGAGGATGATTTGTTGGAGGCAATCGAGGCACGCTTGCCCATGTGTGATGCTGTGCTGTTGAGCAATTACAAGAGTGGCACGCTGACGCAACGCATAGTGCAGCGCGTGCGAGAGATGGCATCGTCGGAGGGCAAGGTGCTCGCCGTCGACTCGCAGGGCGATCTTGCCATGTTCCACGGATTTGGCATCGTCAAAGTAAACCAACTCGAAGCCGAGGAGACACTACGCAGGCCCCTTTCAAGCGAGGCAAGCTTCGAGGAAGGTCTTGCTGAACTGCTCGATAGTCTGGATGCCCAGGCGATGATCGTGACACGCAGCGCGGAGGGGATGTCTGTGATGAAGAGGGGCGGTGAATACAGCCATATACCGGTGACGAACAGTTCCGAGGTATTCGACGTGACGGGCGCGGGCGATACGGTAATAGCAGTGGCGACCCTGGCGGTGGCTTCCGGCGCTGACCTGTTTGACGCTGCACGGCTGGCTAATTATGCCGCCGGTGTGGTGGTGCGTAAGTGGGGCAACGCCGTGCTGAAGCCGGACGAGTTGCGGGCGGCGCTCATCGGGGAGTGAGGCGATTTTAGATTTTGGAGTGATCTGGGGATTGGGGTAATATATCTTGAGAATGATTAGCCTGAAGAGCCAACGAAATGCAATGATTGGGGCGTGCTTACCGGTTCGGAGGCGCGCTTTGCCTTTCCTCGTTTCGGCATGGGGGTTGCTATTGGTAGTCCTTAGCCTGCCCGCGTGCGGGTCTTCCGGGCGGATGCTGTCGGAAGTATTTGCCTCGACGACAGAGTTTGTGCCGGGGTCGGCGGGCATTGGGAAGCCTCCAGGCGCGGTGGAAATGCGCTATACGCTGGGGCAGCGGGCGCATGTGCGGGTTGAGGTCACGGGGGCGACGGTGCCGGGTGATAGCTCCGTGCTGTTCGAGGGCGATCAGGCTGTAGGCATGCACGTCGTGCGTTTCAACGGCGTAATCAGCGCGACCGTGGCTGCCGGCAACGCAGGGGACGCAGGAGTGGTGCGGGAGGCGCTTCCTCCTGGTGACTACTTCATCAAGGTGACGGCGGACAGCGCCTCTGAGCGATTGCCTGTCAAGTTGGCGGGCGGCGTGGCTCAATCACCGGCACTCGAAAACATCGTGATGAAGCCAGAGGTTATCTCGCCAAACAGCGACGCGGTAGACGATGTGGCGGAACTCACTTTCCGCACCAACCAGAGCGTCACTCTATCAGTGGACCTTACCTCGGCTGACGGCACGCACACTCCTGTGCTGGCCCCGGTGCTGAAGGGCGCGGGCGAGCAGAACGTGGTGGTCAGTGGGTTGGATTTACTGGGCAACGTGCTGGCGGATGGAGAGTATACCGTTACGCTGCGTGCCCAGGACAAAGCGGGCAACAGGGTCGAGGCGGACCGCAAGCTGACGCTGGAGGGGAGTGGCATACCGGCCATACAGGTGCTGAAGGTGGACATATCGCCACAACAGGTGATGCTTGGTCAGGCGATTTCGGTGACAATTACGGTGAAGAACGTGGGGAACACGCCGCTTCGGACGCAGGGTCCATTGATGGGGTACACCTACACGACTAACGACAGCTATTCTTCGATAGAGGGTGGCAAATATGTGGACAAGGCGGGGCTATGGCGCGTAGGGGTGGATTGGGACGGCAACAGTGGTGGCGGGCCTTCGTATCGCTACCCATTTCGCTGGGGCTTCGATCACACGCTGCTGCCCGGCGAAACAGCGGTTACAGGCGGCAGAATCACCATACTCAAGCAGGAGCGCACGATGTGGTTCTACGCTGGCGTGCTGCAAGAGGGAATACGCATAGTATGGGACAGGCTGGGTAGGAAGCGGGTTGGGGTGGGGTTCTAGGTGAATTAGCGAGTATGACTCACGTTGGGAACAAGCTAACAAGTGCTTGATGTAGGCGCGTATAGCGTCAGGGTGACTCATCGAGTGAAGCATTCTGCTTGAGAGGCTTGTGGTACTTTGCCATGTCCTATCATTTGTGGTAGATTTCGGTTATCTGATCGAAACTGCGTTAGAGGTCCGAGTACATTAGCGGACCTGACAACCTAGGTAGGTATGTTACTGTGGACGGTAGTCGGAGCAAACCAGCAGATGAACATAAAGATACCGAGCGCATTGAGGCATTCAGCGATGGCGTCTTTGCGATAGCCGTAACGCTACTCATCCTTGACATCAAAGTCCCACCTGAAGCCTCTGAT
>JBBSIK010000107.1:0-8131 GCA_038232115.1 Chloroflexia bacterium | reverse complement strand
TACGCACTACGCACTACGCACTACGCACTACGCAATATCCCCGTTATAGAAGGAAGATAGCGCATGGAAAAAAAGAGAAGAGTAGTCATCACGGGGCTGGGTGCCGTCACGCCGGTTGGCAATACGGCGGAGGAGACATGGCGTAATCTGCTGGGGGGCGTGTCGGGGCTGGGACCTATTACGCTGTTCGATCCGAGCGATTATGCGATAAAGATCGCGGGCGAGGTGAAGAACTTCGAGCCGGGAGAGGATATAGATCCCAAAGAGATACGGCACATGGACCGCTCGGTGCAGTTTGCCATCGTGGCGGCAAAGCAGGCGCTCCACGACGCCGGACTTGATATAAGCGAAGAGAATGCCGATGACGTGGGCATCATATTCGGTACGGGCGGGGGTGGCGTCGGCACTTTGCTGGCCCAGCAGAAGGTTCTGGAAGAGCGCGGGCCACGCAGGGTGTCGCCCCATTTCATGCCCAACTTTCTGGCCGACTCAGCTTCCGGGCAAGTGGCTATTGCGGTGGGCGCGAAGGGGCCAAATATGGCCGTGGTGTCGGCCTGCGCGACAGGTGGACACGCTGTGGGTGAGGCGATGGAGACGATCCTGCGCGGGGATGCAGACGTGATGCTGGCCGGTGGCACAGAGGCCATAATCGTGCCCGTGATCATGGCGGGCTTCATCAATATGCGCGCGCTGGGAGACGATCCGGATCCCACGAAGGCAAGCAGGCCCTTTGATGCGCGGCGTGACGGCTTTGTCCTCTCGGAAGGCTCGGCAGTTCTCATCCTGGAAGAGATGGAGCATGCGACTAAGCGCGGGGCCAATATCTATGCCGAGGTGGTTGGCTACGGCTCTACCAACGATGCCTATCACATGGCGGCCCAGCTGGAGAGTGGCGCGGGTGCTGCCCGTACTATGGAGCGTGCCCTTAGCAAAGCCGGATTGGAGCCGCAGGACGTGCAGTACATCAACGCCCACGGCACGGGCACACCCCTCAATGACCGCGTGGAAACCCTTGCTATCAAGAGCGTATTTGGAGACGCAGCATACAAGGTGGCGATCTCCAGCACAAAGAGCATGACCGGGCACATGATGGGGGCCGCAGGCGCGCTCGAAACAATGGTGTGCGCCCTCGCCATCCGCGATAACTGCATCCCCCCCACTATCAACCTCGACGCGCCCGACCCCGACTGCGACCTCGACTACACGCCCAACACGACCCGCGAGATGCAAGTGGACGTGGCTCTCTCCAACTCAATTGGGCTGGGCGGCCATAACTCGTGCGTCGTGCTGAAGCGGTTTGTCTCTTAGGTGGGTTGAGAAAGAGGCAATGTTGTGAAAAGTCATGTCCGCAAAGCTTCACCACTACATGCTATTCTCTTGGCATTGGTAGCAGTGGCGACAGGGTTGAGTGGTTGCAGTGCTGATTGTGGTTGGGGCTGCAAAGTGCAAGCTTTTGTGGATGGGAATGCAAACGGCAAGTGGGATGATGGTGAACAGCCCTTAGTCGGCGCAAAGTTCAGAGCAGTGGACTTTCAAGGTAGGAATCAGGACGGCACCCAAACAAGTGATAGTAACGGCACTGCCTCCATCTCTTTCTTCATAGCTTGCAATCAGACTAATGAGTTTTCGGTGTCTGCACAACCACCGGATGGCTACAGCCTTACTACACCTGAACGTGTGCTTGTCGGTTCAGAGAGTGGTAAGACGATCACGTTTGGATTCATCCGAACGAAATAGAATTAAGAACGTATACAAGTGAGTGGCATATAGTCCACCCACGCCTCCTCGTGCAACCGGCCTTAGATTGGTATAATAGAGCGGGCAGTGAGGCAGATTTCTCCTGGCCCTCGGCAACTGGACCTTGATAGCTAACAACGGAGTTCTCTTGGCAGCATATAACAACGACCGCCGGGTGGTAATCACGGGTTTGGGCGCGGTCACGCCGATTGGCAACACAGTAGAAGAGTTCTGGAAGAACCTCATCGCGGGCAAATCGGGCGTGGGCTGTATCACTCGCTTCGACGCCTCGAACTTCCCCGTGAAGATCGCCGCCGAAGTGAAGGGCTTTGACCCAGACCTGTACATAGATCCCAAAGCCTCGCGCCGCATGGCCCGCTTCTCGCAGTTCTCTGTGGCTACGGCGACACAGGCCCTCAAAGACTCGGGCTACGTAGTCAACGAAGAGAACGCCGATGACGTGGGAGTGGTCTTTGCCACGGGCGGCGGCGGACTTGACGTAATGCAGGAAGCCACCGGCGTGATAAACGCAAGGGGGTATAGAGCGGTTAGCCCGATGGTGCTGCCCAGCATGATCGCCAATATGGCCTCATGCCAGGTGTCGCTCATGTTGGGCACCAAAGGTCCCACAACTACGGGCATCGCGGCCTGCGCCAGCGGTATTTTCTCCTTCGTAGACGCCTATCACTTCCTTATGCGTGGCGATGCCCAGATGATAATAGCGGGCGGCACCGAGTCGTTTATCACCGACCTGGCGATTGCCTCTCTCGCCAACATGCAGGCACTATCACGCAATAGCGAGCGCGCACCGGAAGAGGTGAGCCGCCCCTTTGACCTGACGCGAGACGGTTTCGTGTATAGCGAGGGCGCTGCTGCCGCTATCCTGGAGACCGCCGAGAATGCCATCGCCCGTGGAGCGCACATATACGCCGAGGTGCTGGGGGGCGCGCTGACTGCCGACGCCTATCACGTGACGGCTCCCTCACCTGGCGGCGTGGGTGCGTCGAAGGCGATCATCAAGGCCCTCAAATATAGCAACCTCACGCCCGACGACATAGACTACATAGCTGCTCATGGCACCTCCACACCCCTCAACGACGCATCGGAGACGGCAGCTATCAAGGCCGCGATGGGTGAGAGGGCATACAAGGTGGCGATCTCCTCCAACAAGAGCATGATAGGCCACTCACTGGGCGCTGCCGGCGCTATCTCTGCGGTCGCCACGGCCCTCGCTATCCGGGACGGCATTGCACCCCCCACCATCAACTACCAGTTCCCCGATCCTGCCTGCGACCTCGACTACGTGCCCAATGAGGCTCGTCACATGAAGATTCGCGCTGCCCTGGTAAATGGCTTCGGCTTTGGTGGGCAGAATGGCGTGCTCGCGCTGCGAGAGTGGAGGAATTAGAGATGGGGGCTAGGGGTTAGGGAATGGGGTTAGGAAACGAAAACGCAAGTTATGAATGGCGATGATTTAGAAAAGTGGTTTGAGGCAAATAGAAACTTGCTGGAGACTGCTTATATAGCAGGCAAGCAGCCCTGGCAGCAGTCGGGGCTTGGGTTGCATAGCAATCGCTCCGCCGAGCAGTGGGAAGTGCTTCGGAAGCCCGTAGCTGACTGCATGGACAGGTCAGGGACATTCCTCGACATTGGGTGCGCCAACGGCTACTTGTTAGATTGCGTTATGCGCTGGGCCGGGGAGCGCGAAATTGAAATCACCCCTTACGGCCTGGACCTATCCGCAAAGCTGGTGGCACTCGCACGACAACGCTTGCCGGATTACGCCAACCAGATGTATGTAGGTAATGCGTGGGACTGGGCACCGCCTCAGACATTCGACTACGTGCGTACCGAGCTTGTTTACGTACCCGATGAACTACACCGCGCGTACCTCACCCGGCTCCTGGACAAGTTCCTCAGCCCTGGCGGTAAATTGCTGGTTGCAGAGTATCGCAGCCGCACGAACACAGCTCCTGCACTCTCGATAGACACCGACCTTGAGCAGTTGGGTTTTGCAGTGCAAGCAACCAGGATAGGTTCCGATGGCGGTAGGGAACAGACCCGCGTCGCTGTGGTAGAAAAGTGCTAGACAAAATTAAAGAGCTAGAGAAGCATAGATCACAGATTCTTCTCTAGCCCCTAATCTCCAGCCCCCAGCCCTTACTACGGCCTGCTTCTCCCGCCTCCCGGTTGCACAGCGAACGTCGTATATGTCTCCTCAGTGTCGTTATGCACCAGCCGAATGCGGTCTATGCGAACGCCGCCTGTGGTGCCAGGACCAGCGGGATCGAAGCGCAAGCGGGTGAGCTTGCCGGACCAGTCTGATTTCGTCCCGAAGTAGAAAGTATAGCGGTGGAGCACCCCGTCTGCTTGGGCCGCTACCCTGATAGAGTTAGTGGCTGTGAAGTCGGGCTTCTGGTCCGTGGCGAAGAATATCTGCATTGTGGAGTCGGCCACCGACGCGCCTGTTACCGCGTCTACTTCTACTGCGTTGTAGCCATCAAGCGGAATATCTAGCTCGGGGCTGCTTAGTTGCGGGTCGTTGCCTGCCAGGGGATAATACCAGCCTGGACCACCCATGTTGCCCGCACCCAGGTCTTTGGCCGACCACCCTGCTGCACCGCTTGCGAAGCCCCATGTGGTGCGTGTGTCCTTCTTGTAGTGGATGAAGATGGTGCCTGCCACGATGGGGTAGGTGCGTTTGTTGACCTGCCCGCAGGTGGATGCGCTGTAGTGGCAGTCGCCCTCATCCATCTGGCTCGTGGCGTATGTGCCACCGTCGAATACCTGCTCCACCACGGCTACGTGCCCCTCAACTCTGTCTGCGTCATAGATGCCAGGCTCGAATACCGCTATGTCGCCCTTGCGTGGGTAGCTGCTCACGGGCCAACCCTGCTTCGCCGCGTTGTCGTCCCACTCCTTCGGGAGACCCAAGTTGGCGGGGAGATCGGGGCGGTTCTGCCACGCCCAGTATGTAGACTGGGCGTAGGGGTAGGGGTTCTGGGTAGAGTTCGGAGGCGCGGCTTCCACACTAACGGCAACACTGAGCGCGCCGGATGCGCCCAGTGCGACTGCCGCTGTCATAATTATGGTGGCTATCTTCTCAATCCTGGCTCTCAAAATCTCTTTCACAATCTCTCTCCTGCTTCATTAGCTTCAGCAGCTTCAGCTTGGCGCTCGTGCAAGCCTTAGAACTTATGTTCTATAATGATAATAACTGCAATCCAGGAGGTGAGTCAATATAGTTTTGCACATCATTTTAGAACCGATATTTCTTTGTGGGCGTGGTTTGCACATTTCCACAGTTGCGACCACGTCCATAGGGCTGGTACAATGACCCAGTGATTTTGGGAGAGGGACGCTGCGAGGGTCGCTTTGGACCCTTTGTGGCGCATCCTATAGCGAGAGGGCGAGAAACTATTGGCAGAAATAACGTGGCTTGGACATGCGTGCTTTCGCCTGAAGGCCAAGGACGCGACTATAATCACCGATCCTTACGATAAGACCCTGGGGCTTGGCACCCTCAACCAGCGCGCCGACATCGTGACGATCAGCCATAACGCTCCGCACCATAACGCGCTGTCGGGTGTGAAGGGCGAGCCGTTCGTGATAGAAGGCCCAGGAGAATACGAGGTCAAGGGCATCTTTATTACCGGCGTCTGGTCGTTTGCAGATGACGCGCAGGGCAAAGAGCATGGTCGTAACACCATCTTCCTCTTCCGCCTGGATGATCTGGTAGTGTGCCACATGGGGTCGTTGGGTCACACTCTCAGCTCGGCGCAGGTAGAGGCTCTCGGCGACGTGGATGTGCTGCTGGTGCCAGTCGGGGGACACACCACCCTGACGCCCAATAGGGCCAGCGAAGTAATCAGCCAGATCGAACCCAAGATCGTCATACCGATGCACTACTCCACGGGCCGCGAAACGGTCGAGATGGGCACGTTAGAGAACTTCACCAAGGAAATGGGCCTCAAAGAATGGACGCCCCAGGACAAGCTGGCCGTCAAAGCCGCAGACCTTGCCGACACTACTAAAGTGGTGGTGCTTGAACCAAGGACTTAGAGTGAAATGTGGAACGTAACTCATAAAACCTAATGCGGTTCGCCAGGCGTGGTTGCTGCACATGGAGAAACTCTCTTTAGTAAGCCGCATTACGTTTCAGAATGGAGAAGCAAGATGAACGATCTACAAAGATTCACCGGTAGCGGTATGGTGGATGGGCAACCGCCTGAATTGCAGCCTATCGCTACCAGGCCGCAAGTATCGCAGCAACTGGTGCATATTGATTTGCAGGACGAGCGGGTGCAGGACGTTGTGGGGCGCATCCAGCGCGCCATTGTTGACAAGTACCCCGAAGCCGAATTCGCCACCTATATCGGCACCCAGCCGTTGGGCGTCTACATAGACGTGTACACCGAGCGTGACGAGTTCCGAGGCATCCTCCAGGTCCTGGATGACAGGCTGGGCAACCTCTATATCGCGGCAGGCGTGCCGGTGTGCGTCGCCCCACGCCAGAAAGCACAGGCGAGAGCAGCATAGCTGCAATTAGGGATTAGGAATTAGGGATTAGGAAAACAAGGCTGTTTCCGGTAAAATAGTATGTTGGGCGTTAAACCACCATCTTTGCAGTTAACGAACTTGAATATCGAGACTTGTCTCAACAAGACACTTGAGGTGATTAATCTGGGGGCGATGATAAACGACAAAAAACAAATGCTCAAAATGCTGCAAGAGGATTTCAACCGTTGGGAAGAACTACTGGCCGGCATGAGCGAAGAGCAAATCACTGATCCGCATCTTCCTTCCAATTTGTCCATCAAAGATGTGCTCGCCCATCTGTGGGCCTGGCAGCAGCTTTCCGTCGTACGGATGGAAGCCGCCCTGCACAATAGAGAACCCGAGTATCCCACGTGGCCTGAAAGGTTAGGCCCCGATCCTGAAGATGAAGGGGACGTGGATCAAACTAATGCCTGGATTTATGAAACCTACCGGGACAAACCCTGGCCGAGCGTACATGCGGATTGGAGAGCGCAATTTCTACGTTTCCTGGAATTAGCGGAGGAGATTCCCGAAAAAGACCTGCTGGAGCCGGGAAGGTATGAGTGGATGGGAAGATATCCCCTCTCTGCAAGTCTCCTCGGTTCTTACGAGCATCATGAAGAACATCTTGAACCGTATTCATAATTTATAACTCATATTTCCCCGCAGGGGAGAGGGGGTTTGGGGCAATGGCTAAGTATATATTTGTAACCGGGGGCGTCGTATCGAGCGTCGGTAAGGGTATTACGGTGGCCTCGGTTGGGCGTGTGCTCAAGAGTCGGGGTATCTCCGTGTCGGTACAGAAGCTCGACCCGTATATCAACGTGGACCCCGGCACTATGTCGCCTTACCAGCATGGCGAAGTGTTCGTCACCGATGACGGTGCCGAGACCGACCTCGACCTCGGCCACTACGAGCGTTTTATTGACGAGAACCTGACCCAGGCCTCCAACGTCACCACGGGCCGCATCTACCAGGCCGTAATCGCACGAGAACGGCGCGGCGATTTCCTGGGCGCTACCGTGCAGGTCATACCTCATATCACCAACGAAATCAAGTCACGCATCGCAGCCGTTGCCAGGACGGGCGCGCCGGATGTGGTCATCGTCGAGGTAGGTGGCACCGTGGGTGATATCGAGGGTCTGCCTTTCCTCGAAGCTATTCGCCAGATGCGTCGTGATGCTGGCCGTGAGAACGTGCTCTACATACACGTCACCTTGCTGCCGCAAGTCACCGCCACCGATGAGCTGAAAACCAAGCCAACCCAGCACTCGGTCAAGGAGCTACGCTCTATCGGCATTAACCCGGACGTGATCGTGTGTCGCTCCGATCAGGCTGTGGGCGATGACATCATCAACAAAATCGCTCTATTTTGCGACGTGGAGCCACGCGCTGTCATTCCCATGCCCACTGTCAAGAACATTTACGAGATCCCTCTGCTCCTCGAAGATAGCGGTCTGGGCGACTACATTATCGAAAAGCTAAATGTCAACGGCCACGCCCCCGACCTCTCAAGCTGGCGCAGCGTGGTGGACCGGATGGAAGCTGCCGAAGATACCGTTACAGTGGCTCTATGTGGCAAGTACACTGAATTGCATGATGCCTACATCAGCGTGGCCGAAGCCCTCAGACACGCCGGAGCTTCCAACGACGTGAAGGTAGACATCCGATGGGTGAATACCGAGCAGTTGGAGCAGCACGGCCCTGATGAAATGCTGCATGGCGTGCAGGGCATAATCGTGCCGGGGGGCTTCGGCGACCGTGGCGTGCCTGGCAAAATAGCGGCCGCCGGATACGCCCGCCAGCATAATATCCCCTACCTGGGCCTATGCTATGGCCTGCAAATGGCCGTGAT
>JBBSIK010000106.1:0-8136 GCA_038232115.1 Chloroflexia bacterium | reverse complement strand
GCGGAGGTTACGTGGAGGTTGCGTAAGGGTGCACAGAGAAAACAAGCATAAGCTCTGCGTGCCTCTGCGCCTCTGCGCCTTTGCGGTGAAGTCAGTCTTTGCTCTACCCCTATTCTGAACACTTACGAAATGAATGAATTGACAGCGCAGATGTCGACTTTGCGGAGCCGTTACGTTGTTATATTTGCAGGTGAGCAAATGGGCTTCGCATAACGCTTGGTACACTTGCTATTCGAGGAGTGCTAGATGAAGCATGACCCGACACGGCCCGCGAGCAGTTATGCTTTGCCAGATGAGAACGCCGATGAAGCCACACTTATCCGTGCCGCACAGATCGACCCGGAAGCTTTTGGGACCCTTTATCAACGATACCTGGAGCGCGTTTATCGTTTTCTGCTGACCCACACCTCGGCTGCCGAGGAGGCTGCTGATCTTACCCAACAAGTGTTTTTGCGAGCATTCAATGCCATCTGCTCGTACCATCCCCAGGGCGTGCCTTTCGCCGCGTGGTTGTTCCGTATCGCTCGTAACCTCCTCATTGATCGCGAGCGCCGGTTGGGGCGTACACCAGATTCGGTGCGCCTATTCGACGCTGTGCAGATGCATATGAAGGCTGAAACCGACGTAGAGGCCGAGGTGCTACAGCGCGAGATCGCCGCCAGGCTTGCCGGTCTACTTGCGCAACTCCCCGCTGAAAAACGCCAACTGCTGGCGCTACGCTTCGCGGCCCAACTCAGCGCTCGTGAGATAGCAAGCGTTGTCGGCAGGAGCGAAGCGGGAGTACAGAAGCAATTGGAGCGGATCATCCATGACCTGAAACGGCAATGTAGAGAAGATAGGGAGTGGGAATAGGGAGAGCGGCTATGAGCAACGAGACCGGTGAGGGCAATATGAGCAACATAAGCGACGATGGCAGTCAGGTCAATAGAACCAGTGACACAGTTGAAAAGCGCCTCACTCGTACATATGCGGACCTCTTAGGTATTGAGCCTGACTCGAATCTGGTCCACGTCGTCGCCGGCCTACATCACCTGCACAACGCGAATAAGGTTCCTGCTGAGCTTTATGCGATGAGGCCGTGGATCCAAGGCTCAGACGGTGGTGCCTACGATACCCCATCTCCTTCAATTGTCCACCGCGCGCCCCTCCACACCCGATTTACCAGGCAGGTACTTGAGGGGATGCCACATATCCAGCAATCGCACCGCGCTGTTTCATCCCACGGATTATCTACGCAACAAAGCAGAGCCTGGCCGCGGTTTGGGATGGCCCTCTCTCGATTTGGCAGGGTGGGCATGGCTGTTGGGGGCGTTACGCTGCTGCTAGGGATGTCTTTCTCGCTGACCGCGTTGCTGAAAGGACAGAGTGCCGTGCGACTCGCCGCAGGCACTCCAACTCCCGGCTCAACTCAAATCGCCTCTCAGACGCCCTCCGGTAGCTTACCTGTGCTTGACGCAACCACTACCCTCAGCCAGACGATAGATGGCTATACCGTGACGATTGGCCCTCGCCCACAGAACGCCCGCGCTGCCGATGCAACCACTGTGTTTGTGCCCTATGCTGTTACGAACTGGCAGGGCAGAGGCTATACCGAATCTGCGGCCCGCCTCGTAGACAGTCAGGGGCAGGGGGGGCCACGATTGTTGGCCAATGCGCAGCAGCCGCTTACCTGGCTGGGCACAACTAGGGGCTTCCCACGCCCACTCACCCCTGGTGGGAACGGGAACCGCATGAACGGGTACACAGCCCTCGTGTTCGATGCCTCAGACTTGCAGCCGGGCCAAGCCGAGCACGTCCTTGAGCTTACCGTTAATCTCCGCATATCTGATATTTACCCGCGACTGCCCGGCGTCGATCAGAACACGCCCCAGCTCCCTCGGTCAGGCACGGCGGTTGTCAACAATATCTCCGCAGGCCCATTCGTCTTTCGCTTCCGGCTGCCATTTGAGCAACTACACTCTGTAGCCGACGTACACCAGACGGTTAGCGCCGGGGGCGTGCCGGTTACGCTTGAGAGGATAGTGGCATCGGCTGAGGAGGCACGGGTATTCCTGACCTTTGCCTCACCGGATGGCAAAGGTCAAGCAACAGAGTGGCAGCCAGCAGATGTCCTCCTGAGCGGCCATGGGATCGAACGCGTGACGGTGTCTGCGCTGAGCAGTTCTTTGCGAGCAGATCCCGGTGGCGAGTATGGAGGGCAGATCAATGGCTGGCTGAACGCCCGCACTTGGGCAGGTAGCGCTCTCCAATTCGCAGGCTCTCAAGACTTTCTGGACGGCGGCAAGTGGACTCTGGTGGTGGGCGCGCTAGTTACCGACAAGGGTTGGGTTGGACGTGTGAACGGACCCTGGGTTTTCCAGTTCACGATGCCACCGTTCACGCCTAAGCCAACACCATCCGCGAACGTGACTTACGCACCGACCATACCTGCGCCCACCTCGCAACCGCCTCCAGAAGTGTCGCATGAGCCTTTCCCGACGGTGCCCCTGCCCGGACCGGTTGAGATGACTGAGGCGATCTCGTCCCCGGCAATACAATCGCCCAGGCCCACGACAACTCAACCTCGACCTCAGCCACCCCTACCCATTGGCACTGCTCAGGCCGGGGAGACAGTACGAGCCGCCTACCCAACCGTTCTTGCAGGAGCCTCTCTTACCCGCACGGCCGTACCGACGCCGCGCGGTACAAGTGATAAGCCCCTGCGATTGAGCAACCTGCAACGTCTGGTCCTGCACCCAGGTCTTGATGCAGAGGGCCTGAACGAGATAAACCCGCCCGTCCTTTCTCCTCATGGCGACGCGCTCCTTGTATCCACGCGGGACCACAGACTCCTGCTGGCGGCGCTTGATGGTAGCCCGCCTGTCAAGCTTACGGAGGATGTCACACAGTACACATGGTCGCGGGATGGCCGGTATATTGTCTACGCGCACATGGAGGTACCAAACTACGTTCAGGTGCCATATTCCGTCACACGCGACGGTCAGACACGGCACAAACTCGACTTTGAGTCGAACAATATCGGTTCCCTACCCGATGTCGGCAGCGATACCACATGGGAGGTACGGCGGATACAAAGGCGGGGGCTGTGGCGAGTGCCTCTGGATGGCGGCCAGGCGGAGTTCATCGTTTCGATGCCTGATGTAACTTCTGGTGTTGTCCGAGTCTCGCCCGATGGTAAGCGGATGGCGTACCTGTGTGTCGGAGGAGTCTGCCTGCAAGACATGGACGGATCTAACTGGACGAAGCTCCAAACTCAGCCCTACAAGGTCATCTGGAGCCGAGACGGCTCTATGCTGGCGGTACTGACGATGCATGACCTGCTCATATATAGCGCAGATGGCACGATGCGGGGCAGTTCTCAGTACGCGATGATGCCGGCCCAGGGGATACCGAGCATCACACAGGAGGAGCTAACGCTGGAGTGGACCGCCGACAGCAGGTTCTTGCTCACTTATATAGGGAATATTGCTCGCTACGGCAGACAAAGCCTGATAGAGATAGATACCCGAACAGGCTATGCATGGGGAGACCTCGCCCCTGATTGGGCCAGGTCGTTTAGTATTACGCCTGATGGGAAGCGCCTGATTTTACGCGGGTCGGCGGCTGAGTTTTGGATCGCCAATCTAGCGCCATAAGCCATCGCCAGCCCCCTGCTCCTGACAGGCTTGCCCGGCGATGGGGCTGAGGCGACGGGCGTGCCTGTTGGTGGCTCCGGCGGGGCTGCGGTGGCTGTGGGCATGGGAGGCACTGCCGTGGGCACGGGTGTGAAGGGGAGGATGGGTGATGGAAGCGGGCTTACGTCCGCGCCTGTGGGCACCGTGTATGTGAGGGCAACAGGCACGTAGCCCTGGGCGGCTACCCATATGCGTATCCTTAGCTCTCCCCCCTCCTGAGCCATATTGTCGGGCCAGACGGCTGCCCACAAGGCTGGCTCCCATGTGTCCTTGGCCTTGTACTCGGGCAGCTTGGCAATCGCAGGGAGTGGCCCTGCCATGAGACTACCGCCGGAGACTACCTCGATTGCGCCCCAAATTGGCCCTTTCACTGCGCCTCCATTACTGTCCGTCACCCGCAGCCGGTAGCCTGTATGGTCGGCGCGCCACTCGGCGATCTTGAGTTGCTGGTCCGGTCGGGGCGTAGCTTGGGCTACTCTTAGTTGAATCGGCCCGGTCTCTATAGGCAGTGGCACGTTGTCGGACCGGTCGGGGTGTTGCAAGTTGGGCCTGCTGAACCGGGCCGTGGCTCTTGCCGTGTAGGTGTGCCCGCGGCTTTGCTCCAGGGTAGGCATCTGGAAAGTGAAGGTGCTGCTGATTGTGGTGCCCGGCTCCACGGGGCGCAGTAGCCCTCCAAATCTGTACTGCCCAGGCCAGCCGGCGCGTGGTCCCGGCATCAACGGCCAGGGGTCCAGGGCGCGTCCTCCCTCGTCTTGCACCGCTAACTCTATGTTACCCGCGAACAGGCGCTCAGGGGAGTCGTTGCGCACAGTTAGCTCGGCGTGGCCGTTCTCCCCAGGCAGGTAAGTCTCGGAGGAGAGGCGTATCTCGATAGACAGGCCGCCTCGCCTGGTAGTTGCCACCGAGGGGGAGCCGGTCTGCACAGAGGGAAGCTCGGCTGTGGGGAAAGGGGATGCAGTAGCGCGAGCCACGTGTGTGGCCTCCAAGCTTGGCATCTCGGTGGGCACAGGTATGACCGTCATGGAGGCATAGGCGGTGAGTGCGGCTTCCGCAGCAGTGGCAGCAGGTTGAGGTGAAGGCGTTGGTTCGTAGGCCTGGGCAGGGGTGTCTGTGGAGGCCGGTGGGACGGCTATGGCTGTGTCCACAGGAGCAGGCGGCATCGGTGAGGGCGAGGGAGAATTCAGGCTGCGGTACAATTCCCAATGGTCTCCACCGTCCACTGTGCGGAAGATGCCCACCCGCGATGCCAGCCACCCATGTATCTCATCAGCGAAGATGAGCGGACCTATGCTGCTATCGCCCGGCGCGGCTTGCTCGGCAGGTATGGCGGCAGTCCAGGTGCGCCCACCATCCGTGGTGCGGAAAAGGGTGCCTCGGACCAGGGTGAGGAAGCCGCGCTCGGGTGAGACGAAGATTATATCGTTGATATACCCACTGTAGGGTGGACCCTGCGACACCCACTGCACCGTGGGGAACGGAGTAGGTGTCGCGGGTATGGCTGGAGCGCCTGTGTCGGGGGTATCAACCGCTGTGGGAGAAGGAGGCTGGAATGTGGGCCTCGTACCAGGCGGGTAACCGGAGACGAGATTCCACTGCCGCCCACCATCGCCTGAGAAGTATAGGCTTTTGACCTGACCCCCCGCCCCAGGTTGGCTCCCGCATAGCGCCCATAGGTGCCCGGTATCCAGTGCCGCCAGGTGAGACTGTGGGCTGCCGTTACCTGGGTCGCACGGGTCGGCAAGCTCCTGCCAGGTTTTGCCGCCATCATGTGTTGCAACCAGTGTGGGAATTTTGGGTGAGTCGGGGGATGCCGGCTCGATATGTTGCCAGGAGATTATCCAGGCATTGTTGCCGCTTGCAAGCACAAGCTGCGACTCCGGTCCCCTGATCGCAGGCTGTGCGATAGTGGGTTGCCAGGTGTGGCCGTTGTCTGCCGACTTGAGAACAGCGCGAGTACACTGTCCCGATTGCTGCGAACAGGTGCGCTCGATAGCCCAGGCGGTGCCGCCACGGGAGGCAATATCCATGATATTCCCGCTCCGATTGGCGTCGGCCCATGTCTGGCCGCCATCGTGCGTTGTGAAGAGGGCAGGATCGTAGGCCCAACCGTCGTCGGTATTGGCGAAGTGGATGCGCTGCGCGAGTAAATTGCCGCCCGACACCATCGCTGTGCCAGACGTAGGAAGTGCCTGCCAGGTCTGCCCGCCATCGCTCGTTTTGCGGATCGTGGGCACGCAGTTCTCATTTGCCCCACAGAAGTAGCCCATCGCCCAACCATGCGATGCGTCAACGAACGACATGTCCAGCAGCCTGCTGCTTGCCGAGGGGGGCCGAAGCGGTGAGTTCAGTGGTGGAGTCACAGGTGTTACAGGTGTTACAGGTGTTACAGTCGGGGGGATTAGCGCGGGTGTGGGCGCAGACTGGCGAGGCCGCCATAAAGTAAGCGTCTGCTGTTGGTAATCCGCTACAGCCAGTATCTGCCCATCCGCGGACCATGCCAGGTCGGTGGCCGCGCCTGGCATGGTCCGCAAGAGCTTGCTGTTGGTCACATCGTATAACTCAACTCTGTCGTTAGTAGCCTTGCCGCCAACCATATCCGCGACACCCACAGCCAGGATGCTCCTGTCAGGGTTCCAGGCCAGGATGCTAACGTGATCGCCGCGCATCAATATACCGGAGGTCCACTCGTTGAGATTCCAATCGTTTGTGGCACTCCATAGAGCTACTGCGTTGCCCGGCTTGCTCTGGCTCGCGCCCTGGCCGAGGTCATTGACGATGGCGGCCAGCATAGCCCCACCCCGTGTCCAGGCCATCTTTACGAGCGTGCCGTTGTTTTGCAACGTGGCAAGCTGTTTATCTGCTTTCGGGTCCCACACTTTGATGGCGTTGTATTGTGCCACCGCCAGACGACCTTTATCAGACCACGCCAGATCCAGTATCGAACCCACAGGAAGTGGAGGAAGCGCCAGGGACCGGCTTGTGGGCATGGGAGTGGCGACGCCCACATTGGACCCTGCCTCCCAGAATGTGACCCCCAGGCTATCGGTGGTCGCCAGGGTGCGGCTATCGGGAGACCAGGCCATGCTTATCACCCGGCTCGCAAGGGACCAGGCGTTCACTTCTCGTAGGTCGGTTGGATTCCAGAGCACAATGTAGCCATGCGGAGCGTTGGCGCTGGCGAAGCTCCGTTCCGCAAGCAACTTGCCGTCAGGTGACCAGTCGATACTTTCAATCCTCGTGGTGGCGTCTGCGGCATCTACTGTGACTATTGGCCCACTGTTGAGGTCTGAGTCTAGCACTTGAATAGTGCTTGGTCCGGCTATTGCCAGCGAGTGCCCATCGGGGGACCATGCGAGGCTATTGCTGCCAACCAGACTCAGATTTGCTTTCGTGGTAATTACACGTCGTAGGGACATAGCAAACGGTGCGTTACTTTCCAGCATACCCGCAGTTGTAGGAGTTATCGCTGTGACACCGTTGCCGCCTGAACCTGGACTAAGCCCATCCTGCCTGCTACCCCCAAGCGACTGCCTGGACTGGAACAATGCCGACATACCGACGAAGAGCACAGCGAACAAAGCAAGACCCGCCACCAGTGAGGCCATCCTGCCCGCTCTACGGGTGAACCCACCGAATGCGCCACCAAGCAGGCGTGCTGTAGGCAGTGTGCGCCGGGCGGGCCGAGGGAGTGCTGTATCCACCGGCGTTCTCTTATAGCCCGGCCCGTCTGTTCGGGCATGGTCCTGTACGGTGTGCTCTTGCTTGACCTGCAACCTGCTCATCAGGCGCGCCTCTAGCTCACGGCTAAACCGCTCGTCAACCTGCGGCACCGTAGCAGTCAGCCAATCGCTGACATGTATGCTTCTCTCGGTCTTACCCTGATTCTCTTCCATAGGGCCATCTCGCTTATCCATTTTGTACACTGTAGGCCAACGTTGCCGAATTCCTGGAGAGGGTGGCGAACAGGTCGCCACGCATGCGAACCATGTCACGCCCACACCTGTTCATGAGGATGCCTTGTCTGTGAGGATGTCGCCGATACTCTCTAGCTTGAGGCTGGCCTGCAAGTCGTCGAGTGCCCTGCTGAGGTTCGAGGCTACCGTGCGCTCATCCAGGCCAAGCACGGTGGCAATCTCTCTGTTGCGCAGCCCGGCGAAATACTTGAGAGTGACAGCTTCCTGGCGGCGTGGAGGCAGCGAGCTTATTAACTTGTGGAGGTGGGCGAATACTTCTTTGCGCAGCAGCGCATCTTCGGGCAGGAGGGCATTGGCCGATATTGGGGGCAACTCATCCAGGGGCAAGGGGGAGCCTGCCCGTTCGCTATCGCGGAGGAAGTTGCTGACCAGGTTGTGCGCGATGCGGAAAAGCCAGGCCGCGAAGGAGTTGTCGTGCCGCCACTCAAAGCCGTTCAACTCCTCTACCACCTTCAGGAAGACCTCAGACACGAGGTCTTCCGCATCCT
>JBBSIK010000105.1:0-8139 GCA_038232115.1 Chloroflexia bacterium | reverse complement strand
TTACTGCGAGGAACCCTTTTCCCTTGCAAGTTCTGAGCATGGCAGCGAACTTGTCCTCTCGGATTATAGGGATTGGTACCTGTGTCACCCGTGGTGGCTTTCTGCCCGCAATGGGAGACCGCCGCATAAGACCTGCCGCGCTTGCACGCTGAAACACACTCTGTAGGCCTCTCCACCGGTTGTTGATGGTTGCCTCAGAGTAAGGACGCTTGGTCTTAGGGCTTACGACCGACTTTAAATTGACTATGTAGCCCTCGATATGCTGAACTCTGAGCTTGCTAGGGTCGGTAGGGCCCTGGGTTGCGGAGATATACGCGCCTAGCCCACGGATTGCTTCGGCATACGTACTTATTGTCTTGCTGCTGTAGTTGCTCGCGCCAAGCGATAACCGCGTTGCCTCTTCTAAACGCTTGTAAGGCTCCGGTATCGCTGCTCTCTCTGCTTCGGATTTTGGCTTATAACTCATCGGCTTCTCTGTTTCACTCCTTCAAATTTGATGGTCCTACGGCGGCGCTTCCGCCTGCAATCATCCTGTCACATACATCGTTTCGAACTTGTGACCAAAGTGGAGAATTATCCAGAATTCGGTGCCTGACGGGGTGAATTATTAATCCACTTTGTGAGCAGCGCCGGATTTTCTTAGTAGGAGCCGAGTAGGTGCTATACTTGCCCCCTGACCGAAAGACCTTACGTAACGCTGACATTTGGAGCCTGTATGAGGGCAGCGAGAAAGTACCAAAACCTAACTCTGGCGCGCCTGCAGGAGCTGACGGGTATTCCCCAGGCGACCCTCACCCGTTGGGAGAAAAAAGCCACCCGACCGCCTGGATATCGAGATGCTGACCTCACTGCTCTGGCTAATGCTTTACACATCACAATTATAGAATTAGCATCAGGGCAGTTACCGAAGCATATGACCGCTCAGAAAGATGCTGAAGGGGCGGTCGAAAGGAAATTGCCAGCAGTGTTGGAGTACCTGGAGCTTGAGCAGCTACTCGGATACGAGTGGCAGAAACTATCCCGGCCTGCAAAGGAGTGTATAGTTACCTTTATCCGCTTTCAGCTAGCTCAAGCGAAGCACGAAGACTGAGCATCTCGGCGAGGCGTGGGGGTCAGTATGTAGTGCCGTAAGAGCACAGGTGGAAGTTTGCCCCCATGGTGTTCCCTGCTGTTGTTATGAAATTCAACAGTTGGGTGGGTTGGACCTAGAGCTGGTGTCCCAACGATAAACTCTGTGTAAGCGCTAGAGATAATGGACACGAGAAAACAAACTCTCATGGGGCGTCTTTACGCATGAAGACGGGGTGCAACATTCGGTACGAGTTGGTACCGAATGTTGCACGATAAACCGAACTAAACGAGACCCGGCGCTAACTTTGATGCCGAACCAGCTGAGGCACGTGCGACTTTTCAGCTCGCTTGTAAGGAGCCGGGGAGCCCCGTGATGCTGAAGGCATCTGCGAAAGGCACAGGGTCAGCCCCGCCTGCGCGGCTCCCGTCATAATAGCAGGCGTAACGCAACATAGCGCCGGGCCCGTCGCAGCGACCTGCCTGGTACGCCAGGTCGAGCAGGTCAAGCGAGGTAATCACGACGGAGTAGGCTGTCTGCATCGGCCAGTGCTGCCGCCATAACTCCACCTGTCTTGGTAGCTGAGCGCTATGTGGCACCACCACTACTATGGTCGGGAACCTACTACCATACTCCGGCTGCCAAACATGCGGTTGAGAGTACAGGCGAACATAGGCCTTGATTTTCTCCACCGTCGCCTTGGCGTCGTGCGAGCCCGTTTCTAGCTCTAGGCAACAGAACCTGAATGTGCTGGTGCCGTCACGCTCTAGTTCTTGTAAGACCGCCACGGGTAGGGTATCTGGTATGTAGGCATACGTCCAGCTCGTGTCTTGAACAGTTGCATTGAGTGCTTGGCTCATAGCGAAGATGTAGTAACTAGTGCTGCTGTCCGGGCCTATTAGTAGCGCGCCGGGGTCTTTGATGTGAAGGAGTAGGGCGGCGTCCGGTCTGACCAGCCTGTTCAGCCGGTTCCTGGCGGTTGTTGCGCTAAGGTCCCGTCTAGCACTGCATGGCTTGTGAGTAGGCTCGCTCGCGCAGCCCAACGCGAGTACGGGGTGGAGTGGCGCACGCTCCAAGTCTATGATGCGGTCCAAGCCCGGCCGTATGCCCATGGACGATAGGTGCGCAGCGCGTGCCGCAGCCATAAAGTAACTCCAAACCTCATTAACTTGCAACTTGTGAGCAAGAGTCGCAGTTACTCGGGCCACGGTACGGTAGCTCCAACCTGCGATTGCGTCAGGGTCGCACTCGTGAAGCAGATAGTAACCGTTCCAGTCGATAGCGTATGCGCGATTACCCCGTTCCAAATAGGGGAAGGCCGTCTCCAAGGTGGACGCTGGGGCCGGAAAGCGGAAGATGAGACGCTCGCGCTCAGCCCAGCGGAGCCAGTGTTCAGCCGTGGCGCGGCTTCGAAAGAATGCTCTTTCGAACTGTTCTGTAGTAAGTACACGATGATAGGCGAGCGCTGCAAGCATCTGTCCATGTGCAGGCAACATGCGCGAACCAACCCATCTGGCATACTGCCGGTCAACATGTATTTTGGACCACGGCACCCTTGGCGTGTCGGGACGTACCCGCCGTAGGTCTCCCGCGGCGGTGACAAGTGCTCCCGCTTCAGTTGACCCCTTCACCAGTCCTACATCAGAAACAGGGTTCGCAGCGGAATTGGGGATATTGAGCTTTGCTCGAAAAGGTTTGTTACGCATTATGGTCTCCTATATATCTTTGTTCTGATAGTCAATGAGCCTGTAGGCCCGGATGCTCAACCTAGCAATAAGTATTAGAGAGGTAGTAATAGGGTGGAAGGCTATGTCAGGGGGACTGGGCGGGTAAAAATAGCCGCGGATAGTAGTTGGGTCCTGTCAGTATCAGGAGACCAGCCTCTATCAGCCAGTTGATAGCTAATCCCGCATGCCAGGTCGATACCCCGCACCAAACACTGGCAAACCGGCGAGTGAAAGTTGTTGCTTGGCCCGGCGTGTGCAGCCACCTGCACTCTAGCAGGTGTCGGAAGCCCTCGAATACGGTGCGAACGTAGTCTGGTGCGTCATCAGCCAACGTGGGCATGTCGACTGTAGCAGGTGGTGCATACCCGGTTTCAACCAGGAGCCTCAATTGCCACAGGGCTATTTCGCTTCGAGATATGGGTTCTATCCAGCCCGCGGCCAGGGCGCGACGCACCTCGGCCAGGGTATAAATCGTATGCTCGTCGCGCTTGTGCAGGTCATGGTAGACATACCGACCCAGTTTGTTACGGAATATTGAGGCTGATGCTCGGCACTCATCGTGGCCTGGCAATACGCACAGGAAAGAGGAGCCGAGCTTGCGCATTTGTATGTTCATCAGACTGCATGCGGCAAGTACGAACTCCTCATCGCCCGACAGGTTTGCAAGTTCGTCTCCCTGCAATTTCGCGCCAGACAAAAGGCTGGCCACGGTATCAGCAAGGCCACTCCGAGGCGCTACGACCTGGGTAGCCTCAACACAGCCAGGCTCGTACAACCTAAGTTGAGCAGCTAACCACCCTGGTACCGTTCGCTCGTCGATGTCTAGGGGAGAGCAGTAGTCTTCGTAGATATAACTGCCGCCGCTGCGTAGCAGTGAGGGTGGCAGTACGACGTAGCCCCATGAGGACTTAATCTCTACACCCTCACCGATTTTGTCCTTGCTGTTCTCATAGACATGTTCATCTGCCAGATATGTAAGATGTTGCCCGCCAGGTGTTAACGTGGTGATTGTCAGTTGAAAGCCAGGGCCGTATTCTTCTGTCCACTGCGCCAATGTGGCGTCCCCGCGCCGCCGTCGGTCTATGTCCACAACCAAGCGGCCCGACTTTCGGGGTGCTCCACCAATGTTAGCTCGGGGGCACCGGGACCACATCTGCCGTATTTCAGCTTCATCCCTGGTAGCGTCTAAGTAGCCATGGCTACCTGAGAAAGGGAACTTGGTGCCGGGGGCAAGAGGAAACACCGCCCACCCACGCCGCGCGTGATAGAGGGCGGCGTCTAACATTTTGATTGCACCATGCAATCTATCAGTCAATAACCATTCAGGGGGATTGATTATCCGCCCATCTTTACCTACCTGGACAGCAGGTACTTTTTCATCAACACACAGCATAACCCTCTCCTATAGGGCGTCAGCTGGTTGAACCAAACTAACACCTGGACTTTCCTGTTCACATCAGGGCACAAAGGCTCCACAGTACAGGTATATCGTGGACAGATTGTGGATTTGGACAGGGGCAGTAGAGGGGCTTTGCTGAGAGACCTGTGTCTTATGTTGAGTACCTCCGCTGGGTTCCGTGGGCCAGGCGGTTGTGGCCCACGCGTCATGGGGCATGTCCTAGTCGAAACCGGGTAATCCTGTAAAGGGTATAATGGTATTGCACTTACACGTCGCCAGGAGGAGTGATTTCGCGGCATGGTACAGCCCACCCAGATTGCGCTCGGGGCGCAGACTTATGACAACCGGGGCCTATTCTCCGACTACTACTTAGGGGTGCTTCGTGGCAGGCCGGAGTGGCAGGCCCTTGCCAGTGCCGCCGAGCCTGCGCGCCAGGCGGTGAAGGCTATCCTTGCTGCCTTCGTGCCCGGCCAGAACGAGGCGCAGACTGAGGAGACGTTGATAAAGCCGGTGCTGCGCGCACTCGGCCACCGCTTTGAGGTGCAGGCTTCGCTCAAGACGCCTGAAGGCACCAAGACGCCGGATTACGTCTTCTACCGCTCCGAGGGCGAATTGAACGCGAACAAGGCCAAGGTGCTCACCGATGCGCTGCCCAGCCAAGGTGCTTTCGCGGTGGGTGACGCCAAAGCCTGGGACCGCAACCTCGACCAGACAGCCAAGGGCACAGGGGGTGATGCCCTCTCCAACAAGAACCCCACCTACCAGATTTATTTTTATATGCTTCACTCCGGTGTAGATTGGGGCATACTCACGAACGGCAGGCTTTGGCGGCTCTACCACCGCACCAGCGCTCACAAACTCGATGTCTTCTACCAAGTAGACCTGCCTGCCCTTGTCGCCCTGGATGACCCGCAGGAGTGGCTGCTTTTCTGGGGCTTCTTTGCTCGAGCAGCCTTCGATGAGGGGCCGCTGAGCGCCGGGGCCATTCTGCGAGCCAGTGCGGAGTACGCCCAGGGAGTTAGCGCCAACCTCAAGTCGCAGGTGTACCAGGCGCTGCGCCACATTGCCCAGGGGTTCCTCGACTATCCGGCTAACGGCCTTGCCGCCGACGAGCAGACGCTGGAGGAGATACACGACGCCTCGCTCATACTGCTGTATCGCCTGCTCTTTGTGCTGTATGCAGAGGACCGTGCGTTGCTGCCGCTGTGGGAGAGCGACGACTACCGGGAAAGCTACTCGCTACGCTCTATCAAGCACGCGGTGGCGCACTCCCTCGATACCGGGCGCAAGCTGCTGCATACTTCGGCCAAGCTCTGGCCCAGCCTGCGCGAGCTATTCGGTATCATCAACGCCGGCAGCCCGCCGCTCAAGGTGACCACCTATAACGGCGGCCTGTTCGACTCCGCCCGGCACCCTTTCCTCGAACGCTACACCGTTGGAGACGCCCATCTGCAGCAAGCGATTGACATGCTATCCCGTGTGAATAGGCAGTTTGTGGATTACAGGGACTTGAGCGAGCGGCACCTTGGCACAATCTATGAGGGCCTACTTGAGTACCATCTGGTGCCAATCGCGGCTGAACCCGCACACGAGCAGGCATGGCAAGGGGAGTGGCAGGTAGCACTGGAGAACGATAAGGGCGAGCGTCACGTGACCGGCTCCTATTACACTCCTGACTTCGTGGTCAAGTACATCACCGACAGGGCGCTGGGGCCGGTGCTGCGCGAGCGCACGGCAGGGCTTGAGGACGAGGCAGACATCGCCGGGGCAGTGCTGTCGGTGAACATTGTGGACCCCGCGATGGGCAGCCGTCACTTCCTGGTGGAGGCCACCGAGTACATCGCCCGGTTCCTGGTCGAGCGGGGCGTGCGCGTGCCGGGCAGCGTGGTCGCGGAGGGCGAGCCAGAGCTTGCGGCCTGGAAACGGCGCGTGGTGCAGAGCTGCATCTATGGGGTGGACCTCAACCCGCTCGCCGTGGAACTCGCAAAGTTATCTCTCTGGCTTTCGACCGTGGCGAAGGACAGGCCGCTGTCGTTCCTGGACCACCACCTTCGAGTGGGCAACTCTCTGGTTGGCTCGTGGATAGAGCAGCTTGGCCCGGCTGCTGCGCCCGGCAAGCCCGGCAAGCCCAGCAAAGCTAAAGCCGGCAAGAAGCTGGCAGCGGTTCCCGCGAGTGACGGCGCGGCTGCGGTGCAGATGTCGATGTTGGACGATGATGCCTTCACCAGGGCACTTGGCACGGCTGTGGGCGCGATGTGGGACATAGAGCAGACGCCAGGCGACACGGTAGCCGAGGTGAAGCAGCAGGAGCAGATATACGCCCGGTTGCGTGACGACTTGCACAGGCGCTATGGGCGGTTGGCCGGTGTCATGGCAGCGCAGCGGTTGGGTGCGCTCGAAGTGCGTCTCAACCCTGCGGAGTGGACCTACTTCGTGCAGTTCGCCTCGGGCAATGCGCTGCCCGCTATGCCGCAGTTCAGCGAGTGGCTAGCGGAAGCCGAGCGGCTGGACAGGGAGCACCGCTTCTTCCACTGGGAGCTTGAGTTCCCCGAAGTCTGGTTCGAGCGCGACGGTACATCAAAAGGCGACGCGGCAGGGTTCGACGCGGTGATTGGCAACCCGCCTTATGTGCGCCAGGAGGCACTGGGCACCTACAAACGCTACTTCCAGGCCGCCTACCGCACCTACCACGGCATAGCCGACCTGTATACCTACTTTTATGAGCAGGGGTTGCGTCTGTGCCGGGCGGGCGGGCGTATGTCTTATATTGTCACGAACAAGTGGATGCGAGCAGGCTACGGCGAACCGCTGCGGGCCTTCTTTGCCGAACAGGGAGTGCTTGAAGACATTATAGACTTCGGTCACGCGCCCATCTTCCCCGATGCCGATGTATTTCCCTGCATAGTCGTTCTGGAGAAGCAGCCTGCGGCGGGCACGGATGGCAGAACCGACAAAGGTATGGTGCATGTCACGTCCTTTCCGCGTGAGGCCCTGCACAAGGTGGACCTGGCACAGTACGTAGCCGAGCACAGCCATAGCCTGCCCCGCAGCAGGTTCGGCTCCTCGGCATGGACGCTCGAAACCGCCTCTGTAGACGACCTCATGCTCAAGATAAGAGATGGCGGGGTGCCACTGACCGAGTACGTAGGTGTGCGTCCATTGGCAGGCATCAAGACCGGCCTGAACACAGCATTCTTGGTGGATAGGTCCAAGCGCGAATTGTTTGTAAAATCGCATCCGGACCTTGAGCAACATATCAAGCCCTATCTGCGCGGTCGCGACGTGAAGAGATGGAGTGTGGAGTGGAACGGCCTATACATCATCTTGCTCAAGTCAAGCGGAGACTACAACTGGCCTTGGGCCAAGCAGGGCGGGGCTGATGCTGAGTTAGCTCTACAAGCTAGATACCCGGCTTTGTACTCTCACATAAAGGAATGCGAGCCGGAACTAAAGCGCCGAAGTGACCAAGGGCGTTTCTGGTGGGAGTTGCGCTCGTGCGCTTATTATAATGTGTTCGAAGGGACCAACATCTTCTATCAAGACTTAGCATTTCACTCCCGCTTTGCCAAGGCGACCCCAGGCACAATTGCGGAAATGACGTGCTTTTGTCTTCCATCTAATGATGCTTGGCTCCTTGCTGTGCTCAACTCACCGCTTATGTGGGCTTATATGTGGCGCAATGTCATCCACGGTAAGGACGAGGTGTTGCGGCTTAAGTCCTTGTATATGGAGCGGCTTCCTATAGCGTTGCCTCCCTCCGGAGTGCACGACGAAGTTGAGCAAGCAGTGGCGCGGCTCATACAGATAGCCCAGACCGAGCAAGAGGGACGCGCTGCCATGCTCGACTGGCTGCACACCGAGTTCGGCATTGAAGCGGCCGGCCAGCGGCTCGAAGCCTTCGCCCACCTTGACGCAGACAGCTTCATTACTGAGGCACGCAAGCG
>JBBSIK010000104.1:0-8150 GCA_038232115.1 Chloroflexia bacterium | reverse complement strand
CTTATCAGTATCCACAAGGCCCTTCCAAGCACCGGCAGACGACAAGAACGCTTCTATGTCCTCCTTACTTTTCTTGGTAATCACAGCGCTGTTAGCAGGCGCAGGCTTCAGCACCACTACCTCACCTGGCCCTTTTTCGACCGTAATCATCTCTTTATCGTGAATCACCCTATCAAAGAAGCCCGCCACATCAGCGACGAACTCCTCGAACGTCACCCGTTTTATTTCTGTAGACACGTCCTTAAGTCTCCTTTTCCACTATCTAGGCTTCTTCTAAATTATAGCACGGCAAGAAGTTCCACGGCATCGGCATCGTTTTTCAGAAAGAAAGCTACCCAGTCGGTATCAATCAGGTAGCTCATGGCTCAACCGGAGGACGCGACGCAACGCTACGGCTCTCGTACACGTTCTTGAGAAAGACGTCTATATCAACGTCGCCCCAACTACCGGTAGATGCTAGAAATGCCTCATGGTCTGCCTGGGTTTTCTTACGCCTCCTGGCCTTAGCCGCTCGCGCCGGTTTCATTACTATAAGGTTGCCTGGTCCCCTTTCTACAACAATTGTCTCTTTATCGTGAGTAACCCGGTCAAAGAAGCCCGCCACATCCGCCGCAAACTCCTCAAACGTGACACGTCGTATCTCTGTAGCCATATCCCCAAGCCTCCCTCCCCGCCGTGGTCTCTCCAAAATTATAGCACAGTCGCCTCACTGTAGCTCCGCACCCTCCGCAGGCCGCTTCTCTATCTTCACCAGCCGCATCATTAGCGCCGAGATTGCCATACACACGCCCGCGAAGACGAATATGCCCCTGTAAGACTGCGTGGCATCCACCAGGATTCCGGCGAACAGCGACCCCACCGGCTGCGCTACCGACCACAACATGTTGGAGAAGCCCATGCACGCGCCTGCTCTTGCTTTGGGCACCAGGTCTGCCAGTAGGGGCAGGTTGAGGGCGGTGGGTACCGCGTTACTCAGGCCTACCAGCAGCATTATGGGTAGAGCCTGTGCTAATGTCTGCACCTGGGAGCCTATCAGGGCCGCTACCGCAAAGAGGACGAGCGCGGGTTGTAGCACTCGCTTTCTGCCGTATCTGTCGGCCAGCACGCCCGATAGCACCGTGCCGATCACCGTCGCTACGATGATTACCAGTAGCAGGCTGAAAGTCTCACTCTCTCTGATGTGTAGCTCGGCCACGCCAAACCGCGTAATGAAAGGAGTAGCCGCCCCCGCGCCCAACCAATAGACAGACATGGAGAACGTGTACAGGGCAAGCGTGCGACGGCCCAGCACTTCCTTCCAGATAGGCGTCGGGTGCTTTTCGGCTGTCTGCATAGGCATAGAGAGGCTGCTCGGCTCGTGGACGCCTAATGCTACAACGGCCAGCGATACCGCTATGATAACCGCCGATCCCACGAACACCCAGCCGCGTGCAGTGTCCCAGAAAAGCTGCCCCAGTACCGTGAAGCACACCGCCCCCGCGACGGCAGCCAGCGACATCAACCCACCCACCCGGCCTCGCTGGCTGTATGGGGTGATGTCGGCGAGTAGCGCGCTGTAGGGGCCAAGCGCCACGTAGAGCAGTATGCCTGCCAGGGCGATGGCGGTGATCATCAGCCAGAAAGGTGGGTGCAGACCCAGGCTGCCGATTGTCAATGCCGTGCCTATGCCCCCGACCAGCACGTACGGGCTGCGCTTGCCTATCCGCGACCGCGTCCTGTCGCTCAGTTGCCCCACCAGTGGTTGGATAAGCCCGCCAAAGAAAGAGCGCTCATTGGTTAGCATCGCCATCACTGTCGCGGGCATAGCGCCGCCGGGATTGAGGAAGGCTGGCAGGCCAGGAGGCATCGTGTATCCGAGCAGGAAGAGAGGCAGCGCGTTGTTCATCATCGTGAACACGATCCCGCCTGCTATGCCGCCACTGCTATAGAGCAACATCTGCCGCAGGTGGAGATGCGCGACTGTAGCGTCTGGTGCAGATTGCCCCGATTGATCGTTGATGCCCGATTCGGCGGCGTGTGTTGGGTCTGTGTCCACGTCGGTAAGCACTAGGCGCTCATCTTCTCCTGGTGGACTATAGCTGTAAACGATTTTGCTGGGAGAAGCGTACTAACTCTCACTCTCGCCCTTGACCCACACCCTGGGCAACGTGGTTAGATCGAACTCGCTGATACGTTCCGGCCCTAGTTCTACAACCCTGCTGTATACCTCGCGGGCCTCCCTGATGAGGCGGGCCACATCTACCGTCAGGCATGTGTCGCTGAAGCGCTCCAGGTAGGCGATACCACCGTTGATGTGGTTCACTGTGCCCCGATAGTTGCCGAGCCTCAGTTTGTAGAATCCAACGCCGATTTTGAGGATACCCTGATAGAGTCGGCGTATCTCGCGTGGCTCGTCAATCCATATGTGTTCCAGTGTTTCGTGCTGCTCGAAATACGCGCTCCTGTTGAACTGCTCGATGCCAATATAGAGTTCTTTGGGCGGCGTTTCATCGCACGACCATGGAGCATCTTCTCCGGTTGCCGCTCGCCCGTATGCCTTGCGTATGTTGGCTCGGCTCTTTACTTTTTCCACATTCTCCTTGCTCATGATATATTTTATATCATGAAGACACCAGTTCACCTACTATTACCTGTTTTACCAGTGATAGAGCTTAAGTTTTGCTTTAGCTAAAGCCGCTTGTTGGCATAGTGCTTGCTTATAGAAGCGTCGGCAGCGCAGCAGGGCAACCGCATAGCTGGGCATGACCGCACAACAAAAGCCAGGCTGTTCCTCCACATGGTAACTTCGACGGGCGCGGCGAATGTGCCAGGATACGTATCACAAGGCGGGAAAGATGAATCGCTTAATTACTATCGCTCGTTTTCTTACCCTAAGTGCCGCGTTTGTTGGTGTAATGGCTTTTGCGGGTGCCTTTCTGGGAGCCATAGGTGGCATGATATTGGTACTACTCAGCTATACAGTGCTGGGCTTGGGCACGGGAACCCTGGAGTTGCTGCCTCCCAGCATGGCGATAGGTCTGATCGTCTTTATGGGCCTCGGCATCGCCCTTATGGCCCCTCACGCTCCGCGCCCGATCTTTCATGCTACGCCCATAGCTGTCAGTTCAGAGAGCAATTAGCTCTTTTAGCAACGGAATAGCATATTGAATCTGCCCTATGGCGGGCCTTTTCGTTGCCTGACTTTATACTACTCTTCGTCAGCTGTTCTCAGGTTGGAGCTGTTTATTCTTCCCGCGAGCTAAAGTAGAAACCTGCTCGGAGAGATAGCGCGAGGCATATTCCACGTAATGACTGGCCGATTCCAGGATGCGAGCGCGCTCTTCGACTGTGAGCGTGCGCTTGACACGGGCGGGCATCCCCATCGCCAGGCTGCCGGAGGGTACATCTACTTCTTCTGTCACCAGAGCGCGCGCTCCTATAATAGTGTCCCCTCCTATCCGGCACCTGCTCAACAGCACCGCGCCCATGCCCACCAGGACTCGGTCGCCCACGATAGCAGCGTGAAGGATGGCGTTGTGCCCCACGGTCACGCTCTCTCCAATGGTAGTGGGGCAGCCTGCCTCCCCATGGATGACAGTGCCATCCTGTATGTTGCTACGCTTGCCAATGACGATAGGTGACACATCACCGCGGAGCACAGCCCCGAACCAGATGCTGGCCCCGTCTTCGAGCGTCACATCACCGATCAGTGTGGCTGTGGGTGCAACGTAGCAGTTGCTGCCAATTTGCGGGTATTTGCCCTCATACGGAAGTAATGGCACTGTGTTGTTCCTCCGGGGAGGTTTAGAGTCTATTGTGCAGGATGTCGTGGGTGGTTCTTGCCCTGCGAACACTGTGGCAGTATTATACCTTGTGCTGTTGCCCAGGTGTATATTGCTTACGGCTATAGCTCAATGTGTAATAGGTACCACTTTAATGAGGACGGTGGACGATAGGGGCTAAGGGTCAGGGGCCGCTAAGACAGCTGTATAACCTTTGTGTTTTTCGTGTCTTTGTATTTCCGTCTGCTAGCCCCTAGCTTCTAGCCTCTGATCCCTAACCCCTATCGTCCACAAGGGAGGCTGCATGGCTAGCGGACCCGAGAGGGTGCAACAGGCATTGGATGCGCTTGGTCTGGAGGCGCGAGTGGTTCGACTGACGGGTAGCACACGCACCGCATCGGAAGCTGCCCTGGCTGTGGAGTGCGACGTTGGCGCTATCGCAAAGTCGCTACTCTTTCTGGCAGACGGCGAACCATTGCTGGTGATCTGCGGGGGCGATCGCCAGGTCGACACCAATCGCGTAGCCGCCGTGGTGGGCGCTCAGAAGGTAGAAATGGCGCCTGCCTCTGAAGTGCGGCGGATCACAGGGTACGCTATTGGCGGGGTACCTCCAGTCGGACACACCCAGGCACTCCGCACCTTGATTGATAAAGACCTCCTGCGCTGGCCCATCGTATTCGCCGCAGCTGGCGCTCACGATGCCCTTTTCCCAGTGGATCCAAATCGCCTGGGGCAAGTTAGTGGCGCTCAGATAGTAGAGGTAGGCGTAGCCTCCTAGCGCATTGGAGATTGTCCTGCAAAACTCTGTGGAACAGAGCCGCCCACCGCGACCAGGCAACGAGGCCATTTTACTGGCTATTTTCACCGCACTACATGCTCAGTATGGCCCGCAGCACTGGTGGCCGGCGATCACCGGCAGCCGCTGGGAAATCATGATGGGCGCAGTGCTGACTCAACGTACTTCCTGGCGCAATGTTGACCGTGCGCTCGCTAATATCCTGGCCGCATGGGGAGTTGAGGGTCTTTCAGATCCTGTGCGTGTGCTTAGGGCCAGTCACGAAGAACTGGTTGAACTGATCCGTCCGGCTGGACACTTCCGTAGTAAGCCTCGCAGACTAAAGCTCCTCGCTGAGTTCATTGTGAAACATGGCGGCGTAGATAATCTGGCAGCGTCAGACGAGACGACTGACACCTTGAGGGACAAATTGCTGGCTGTGTGGGGCGTTGGGCCGGAGACGGCCGATGCAATACTTTTATATGCCCTGCAACGTACTACTTTTGTAGCTGATGCCTACGCGCTACGCCTGGCTAGCCGGTGGGGTCTAATCTCGCCGGATGCCGGATATTACGAAATACAACGCCTGTTCACGGACAATCTGCCACACGACCTTGCGCTATTCAACGAGTACCACGCGCTCATTGTTGAGCACGGGAAGCAGCTTTGTCGCCCGCGCCCTCTGTGCCATTCGTGCCTGTTGTACAGGTCGCTAACCCTGGAGATGGCAGAGGAGGGTAGCCACCAGGTATGGCGATGCCCAAAGATGCACATTATTAAGGAGCGCAAGTGAAATGAAAGCAATTTTGCCGGGTGTCGGTATAGTGTTGTTGCTGTTGGGTGGTGTCTGGTTCTTGCAGGGCATAAACGTTCTGCCTGGCAGCTTTATGACCGGAAATCCGTTCTGGGCCTGGACTGGATTGGTCTTTATTATATTGGGATTCGTGGTGCTGTTTGTGGGCCTTCAGCGGCTCAGTAGACGCAGCTAACGAACTTGACACCCGAATAGCCTTCTGGTATTATGAAGGGCAATTTCTAGGAGGCGTGGTGTAGAGGCCTAACATGCATCCCTGTCAAGGATGAGACCGCGGGTTCGAATCCCGTCGCTTCCGCACTTACGACTTCCGTCTTGACACTCAGTCAGGCGGAAGTCTTGGTTTAGGTGGTTCAACACCAAGAGGGGCGTGAACTCTATCTGAGGGGTCACGCCCTTTATCGTGCGATCCTCAATGCGGATGCTCTCGAACAGGGTCTTTGCCAGCCTGTTTCGCTGATCCTGGTTCGCACTTCGCCAAGCTTCCCCTACGTTTTGCAGATAAGATGCAAGCCGCTCTAGTGTTTCTCCCCTGCTGCTCGTCGCTTGCGGTAGGGCTGCTAACTCACCTCGCAATTGGTCGCGTTGCGAACGGTATTCTTCCGGTGATAGGTCTCCCCAGGTATACAGGTTCTTGAGACGTTTGAGCTTATTTTCGAGGTCCAAGCGTTGCTTGTCAAATCCTGGTCCCTGTTCGTCCTCTCGCTCAAATGCAGCCAGCGCCATTTGTTGGTAATCTTCCGGCAATCTGATACTGCTCAGGTACTGCTCAACCTGGCTTTCGTAAGCGGAGAGAAAGGTTGAATGCTGCTTGCAGTCACTGGCGATGCCCTGGCCGCGACGGTAGCAGTACACCTTTGCTTTGCCGTCAGGCCCGGTGTGGATGTGGAGCTTGCCGCCGCAATAGGAGCAAGTGAGTAACCCTGAAAGTGAGTAAGTACGTGCTTTGTTGGCAGTTGCGGGTCTACCTGTCCGGCTTGTGTTTAGGGCCTTGCCACGTTGCGCTGCTTCCCATAACTCCACAGATATAAGCGGCTCATGCTTACCCTTTATACCTTTCGTGTAGCTCCCGCGTCGGCTGTGGCCTTCTCCATATTCTCCATCCGGTAACTCTCCCAAATAGAAGCGGCTTCCCAGGATGCCCGCGACGGTATCCTTCGTGAAGAGGTTATTCCCTCTATTGCCAGTGGTTCGATAGCCCAGACGATTTAGCTCTTCGGCTATGGTTTTGCAGGTTTTGCCATCAGCCGCCATCTGGAAGATCATCATGAGGCCGCCGTAGTTGGTGCGTGGTTCTCCCAGCCCCAGATCACGCTTGTCAGGCATGGGGATGCTCTTCTCCCCTTCCTTGAAGACACCGAATGGCAGTAGGCCGTTATGCAAACCCTGTTGCCGCCGTTCCCCTTTACCCTTGCGAACCTCTTGAGCCAAGTTATCGGAATAGAACTGAGCCAGTGCCCAAAGCATATGCATGAAGAGTTTACCTTGTGGCGATGAGTAGTCGAGGTTAGGTTCGGATACGGAGACAAGACCCACATTGCATTTGCCCAACTGCTCGAACGCCTGGACAGCCACTCTCATACTACGGGAGAAGCGATCCATCTTGTGGACTACAATTACGTCAAACAACCCTTCTTGAGCGTCTTGGAGCATCTGGGCGAAACCAGGGCGACGCTTGATGTTATCGGTACGGGCGCTCTTGCCTTCGTCGCGGTATTCCCCTACGAGCGTATACCCGTGAGCCTCCACGTATTGCCTGTATGCCCGCTCCTGGGCAGAGATACTATAGCCTTCTACTTGCTCTTCTGAACTGACTCGGAAGTAACCGACGGCACGCTTGCCATTGATAGCTTTGGTTGGGTTGTTCATCTGTTTTGCCTCCTTAAACAGCGAGAGGACCTTTGTTTAGGTCCAGAAGCTCATGCACGAGTGTAGATCATATGCAGTAGGAACGATTTCTACTCCATTATATATCTTTCAGAACAAACGTGCCAGATATGCACCTGCTTGTCAACGGCCATTTTCCACAACCTTCGGTGTTGGCGCTTCGGGTACGTTCGGGTTTTTGGCGATCTCTGCGAGAATACGAGCCAATCTACCTAGTGGTGCATAAGACCTATATCGGAGTTGGCCGTCCTCTTCGCTGGACCTGTTGGACACGGATGCTGGACGCACGAAAAGCCCGCGCTTACTCTCCGCTTGCGCTGCACCGTTTGCCCGGATGTGTCTGGTTGAACCGCCCATACTTCTATGGTAAGGTTCCAGTCCCTGTATGTCATGTAGGTTCCCATCTATTTTAGGCTTATTCGCGTATCAGCACCATCTTTCCACCTTTCCACACTGGACAATGGATGGTATCATCCGCCCAACTTGTACACAGTAAGCTGAGGAGTGCTAAATGGCGGACGATTTGGAAGCTAGTGAAACTACTGGTGGTGCTGATGAAGTTACCGCTTGTATACCGCAGCCAGTTATGCGTGAGAGCTTCAACGAGAGTGCAGTGTTACCCTATGGTCTGACGGTTGAGCATCTTTACACTGCCATGAGCGAGTTCGTGAACTTCCTCGGCTTCGTCAACCAGCAGCTTCACACCAAAGGCATAAAGCGCATCGAGTCAATGCTTATGCCTGCCAACTTCAGCAGTATAGTCGGCGAGTTCATGATAGGCTCCATCCCGACTTACTGCCCTACTCTTGTGAAGAACCAATACCACAACGGCCATCCCGATCTGCTGCCCGCTGGACTCTTCCTGAACGATGCTGCACAGCACAGTGACGCTGGAATAGAAGTAAAGTCATCT